>NZ_LPVS01000018.1:0-56811 GCF_014843905.1 Mesorhizobium silamurunense
GACCCCGAAACCTTACCTGAGTTCCGCCGCCCGTCGCCTCATGGGATCTCTCCGGCCGATTCGCGGCCACCTCTCCCCCACTTTGTGGGGGCGAGGAAACAGGTCGCGTTACTTCGTCACCTTGGTGTCGATGGCCTGCTTAAGGTCCGAAAGCTCCACGCAGCCCGCCGGGCAGAGCTTTTGCAGCGAGGCGAGCTGCTCCTTGGCCTTGGCCATGTCGCCGGTCTCGACATAGAGCTCGCCAAGATATTCATGGGCGGCCTTGTGGTCGGGCTTAAGCTCCAGCGCCTTGCTGTAGTAGGTGAGCGAGGTTTGGTAGTCGCCGGTCTTGCGCAGCGTGAACCCGAGCAGATTATAGACGTCGGCCTGTTGGGTGTCCTGTGCAAGGTCGCGCAGGTCGGCCAGCGCGCCGTGATAGTCTTTGGCGTCGATCTTGGCCTTCACGGCCGTCAGGTCCGGCGCGTCGGCGCCTTCGATGTCGTCCACGGCATAGGCCGGCACGGCGATGGCGATCGGGGCTGCGGTCAGCACCGCAATGGCGCCGAGCACCGCGAAAAGTGCATGTTTCATTGGAGTTGTCTCTTTGTCTTCGGAATTCGATTCAGATCTGGGTCGGGGTGAAGGCATAGGCGTTGCCGTCCTTGACGAAGCTGCCGGTGCCAGGGAACGGGAAGTGCGAGCCGCAGATGCGGACGTTGTCGGCGATCACCTGGTCGATGAGCTTGTGCCTTGTGGTGATCGCCATCGGCCCGTCCTGGTCGTAGGCGCCCTGCCATTCGGGATGCGGGGCAAGCAGCGCCGGCACGTACATGGTGTCGGCCGAGACGAGGAACTGCTCGGAGCCGGCATCGACATGGTAGACGGAGTGGCCGGGCGTGTGGCCGGGCGCCGCCATGATGCGGATGCCGGGCACCACTTCCGTGCCGTCGTCGACCAGCTTCCAGTTCTTCCACTTCGGGAAGTTTTCGGCGATGCGCTTGCCCGCCGGCTTGCGGCCTTCGGGCAGCTTGGCGAGCCGGCTGGGGTCGGTCCACCAATTGTATTCGGTGGCGTTGACGATCAGCTCCGCATTCGGGAAGACCGGCGCGTTGGTGCCCTTCTCCATCAAGCCCCAGACATGGTCCGGGTGGAAATGCGAGATCATGACGGTGTCGATCGCCTTGTAGTCGATGCCGGCGGCCTTCATGTTGGCCGGCAGATGCGTGGCGTTGGCCTGCCACTGGCCGACGCCGGAACCGGCATCCATCATGATGGTGCGGCCGTTCATCTGCAGCACCACGACGGTCAGCGGGATCGGCATGAAATCAGTGGTCAGCCCCGCCTTGGCGAGCGCCGCCTTGGTGTCGTCGACCGAGACGTCCTTGATGAAGGCCGGGTCGTGGGGCTTGCGCCAAATGCCGTCATAGACGGCGGTGACCTTGAGCGAGCCCACCTTGTATTTGTAGAAGCCGACCAGCGGCTCGACCGGGGTTTCGGCGTGAGCCGCGGGGGCGAATTCCAGCTTGCCGGCAATGCCGAAGGCGGCTGCGGCCGCGGCAGATCCAAGCACCATTCGGCGTGTCATGTTGAACATCAGAAGTCTCCTCTAGTGGCTGCGGTTGGCGGTGATGGCGGCACTTGGTCGAACATGCGGAGAATGGCGGAGGGCGCCGGTGCTGCCCTCCGCCGACTGCGAAACCGGAACCGACAGGTCTGACTGGGACCTGCGATGCCGGGAGGCCGGGACTTCTGGTTTCGGACCCGGCGAGGCGTGCCTTCCTCACCGGCCCGGACCTTCGGTCCAGGCCCTAGCTCAGCGACCCCAAATGCCCTGGCCGGGCTCTTCCGCAGCGATCTTGGCCGCCGGCTTCATGTCGTGGCGGGCCATGTCCGGCTTCGCGATCGAAGCGGTGTAGGTGGTGTCGACGGCAGCGGCCGGCTGACCGGCATTGGTCGAGGAAAAATGATCGCTGCCGGCAAAGGCGCCGCCGGTGGCAACGAGGATGGCGGCAAGGGTAAGGACGGTTCTGTTCATGGCTATTCCTTCTCGAATTTGTTGATGCGTGCCTTGGGAGGATGGCCTCGCTACACAGCAAGACCCGGAACGTCCGGGCTTTATTCCCGGGAAGCGGAAGAATTTTTCGGGAAGCACGGAATTGCTATCGCAATGGCGCGAAGGCCAGCGGGGCGCCGATCGTCATCGGACTGTCACACGCAATCGGGGTTGTGCGTGTTAGAACGCCGCCTGGCCGCCCCCCGCGACCCGACCGCATCAACAGCCGGCGAAGCCGCCATGAATATCGCTGTCCCCAACGAAGGCACCGACCTGTCGCCCTATTTGCCAGACGAGCACGGCCTGTTCTTCATCTATCATTTCACCGCGGAAGGTGTGCGCACCAAGGACCCCGCCGAGGCGCACTGGACGTGGCGCAGCTATCAGATATCGGACATGCGCGCCCGCAAGGAGATCGGCGCCGAGCAGGCTCTGCCGACGCCGGTGCGCGAGGCCTTCCTTTCGCCCAGCCACGGCTGCCATATCGACTTCGAGGACGACTTCCTCTACGGCGATCTGCCGGATCTCCGGCACGACTTCGCCGAGGCGCGCGGGCTCACGCATTTCCGCTTCGCCTTCAACGAGAAGATGCTGATCGGCGCGCGCAAGCAGCCGCTGGAGTCGGTCGACAAGATACGCAAGCTGGTCGAGAGCGGCACGCGCAAATTCCGCTCACCGTCCGAGCTGATCGAGGCGGTGATGGGCCAGTCGCTCGACGGCATGGCGGGCGAGCTCGACAAGATGGGCGACACGCTCGACGGCATCGAAGACCGCATCGTCTGCGACGCATGGCATAGCGAGCGGCAGGCGCTGGTCGATGCGCGGCGGCATCTGGTGATCATCCACCGCCAGATGGCCACGCTCACCAACCTCTTCCGCCATCTCGATCATTCGCATCGCGACGACCTGCCGGATCCGATCAACGACATGGCCACACGCCTCTCGCACCGCGCGCACACGCTGCATCACGACGGCGAGCAGTTGCAGGCGCGAACCCGGCTTCTGCAGGACGAGCTGATGGCGAAACTGACCGAACAGTCGAACCAGCTGCTCTACATACTCTCCGTCATGACGGCGGTGCTGTTGCCGATGACCATCATCTCGGGCCTGTTCGGCATGAATGTCGGCGGGCTGCCGCTGGTCGATACGCCGCTGGGTTTCTGGCTGGTGACGGCGATATCGATCGCGATCGCCGGTATCGTCTACATGATCGTTCGGCGATTCGGGCGCGGTTAGCGCCTTACGCGCTTGCGCGCAGATCCTCGACGAGGGTGCCGGCGGCGTGGACTTCCGCCTCATGGTCAGGCTCGCGCCATGTCTCGGCGAGGCCGGCCTCGTACCATTCGCGCATTGCAGGGATGTCGAGCAACCGCTTCGGATAGGCGGCGGCAGCGCCCTCGAACGCCAAGCCGTAGGACTGCGCCCGGAAGGCCACCGGGGCAAAGAAGGCATCGACGGCGCTGAAGCGGTCGCCGGCCAGGAACGGTCCGCCGAAACGGACGAGGCCGTCGTTCCAGAGGTCGCCGAGGCGGAAGAGATCGTGCTTCAGCGCGCCGGACATCGGGAACGGCTCGACGCGCACGCCGCAGCTCATCGGGCACAGGTTGCGGAGTGCGGTGAAGCTCGAATGCATTTCGGCGGCGGCCGAGCGTGCCCAGGCGCGCGCCCTGGCGTCCGCCGGCCAGACGCCCTGATGGCGCTCGGCTAGATATTCCGCGATGGCGAGCGAATCCCAGACCGCCCAGCCGTCATCGACCAGGCACGGCACGCGGCCATTCGGCGAGAACGACCGGAAGAGGCTGAAACTCGATCCGGTCGGGAACGGCGTCAGCCGCTCCTCAAAGGGAATTTCGAGGGTACGCATCAGCACCCACGGCCGCAGCGACCAGGACGAATAGTTCTTGTTGCCAATGTGCAGAACGTACATTAGGCGCCCCCTCCTTGTTTTGACGCAATTCCGGACGGAAAAGCGCTTCACGCTTTTCCTCGAATTGCTTTATCTCGTCGCCGGCGCCGGCTGGCGGACCTCCCGGCCCCTGAACATCGACCAACTGTAAATCGCAAGCGCCGTCCAGATCAGCGCGAAGGCGATGGCCTGCGTGGTGCCGAAGGGCTCGTCGAAGATCAGCACGGCGATCAGGAAGACCATGGTCGGCGCGATGTACTGCATGATGCCGATGGTGGAGAGGCGAAGCAGCCTGGCGCCGAAGGCAAAGAGCAGCAGCGGCACCGCGGTCACCGGTCCGCAGCCGATCAGCAGCGCGGTGTCCGTGGCGTTGCTGGAGATGAAATGGTCCTGGCCGGTGGCGATCAGGTAGGCGATGTAGCAGAGCGCCGGCACCGAGAGCAGCAGCACTTCGAGCAGGAAGCCCTGGCTCGGGCCGATCGGCAGCGTCTTGCGGAAGAAGCCGTAGGCGGCAAAGGAAAAGGCCAGCGCCAGCGATACCCAGGGCAATTTGCCGGCCTCGACGGTGAGTACCGCCACCGCGATCGCTGCCAGCGCCACCGCCGCGATCTGCAGCCGGTCCAGCCGCTCACCGAGCAGCAGCGCGCCTACGACGACGCTGACCAGCGGATTGATGTAATAGCCGAGCGCGGTCTCGACGGTGCGGTCGACGGCGATTGCCCAGACATAGATGCCCCAGTTGATCGAAATCAGTACCGCCGTCAGCGCCGCCATACTGATGCTCTTCGGCGTGCGGATCGCGACCTTGAAATCGGCCGTTCGACCTGCCCAGATCAACACGGCAGCGGCGATCGGCACCGACCAGACGACGCGGTTGGCGATCACCTCGGCGAGCGGCAGATGCGCCACCGCCTTCATGTAGAAGGGTAGCAGCCCCCACAGGAAATAGGCGCCGAGCGCCAGCAGGAAGCCACGGCGGGCCTTGGTGTCTGCGTCGAGGAGAGCTGTTTCGGTGACCATGGCCCAACGCTATGGCCCAGCCGGACATTCAAGACCATCGCAAAATTATGATGGATCAACGGACTTCCGCTGATGGTTCAAGGGCGGCGTCTTCGTAGAGCGCGGAAACGGTGATTTGGAGCCCAGACGGGCGGCATGAGGCAATCGAGTCCTATTCTTCTCGGACTCTGGCTTCACGAAGGTCGCCCCCCGCTCCGTCCCGGCTTCGCCGGACCACCTCTCCCCCGCTTTGCGGGGGCGAGGAAAAAACGGCAGCCCTACTCCGCCGCCACCAGCCCGGCCATCTCGCGGTTCTTCATCAGCTTGTAGACGATCGAATCCATCAGCGCCTGGAAGGAGGCGTCGATAATGTTTTCCGACACGCCGACCGTCCACCAGCGGGCGCCGGTGGAATCGTGCGATTCGACGAGAACGCGGGTGATGGCCTCGGTGCCGCCGTTGAGGATACGCACCTTGAAGTCGGCAAGCTCGAGGTCGACGATCTCGCTCTGGTATTTGCCGAGATCCTTGCGCAGCGCGATGTCGAGCGCATTGACGGGGCCATGACCTTCGGCCACCGACATCTTCTCCTCACCGTCGACCAGCACTTTTACGATGGCCTCGGACACGGTCTTCAGATTGCCGTTGGCATCGAAGCGGCGCTCGACCATGCAGCGGAACGAGGTGACGTTGAAGAACTCCGGCAGGCCGTGCAGCATCTTGCGGGCCAGCAGCTCGAACGAGGCGTCGGCGCCCTCATAGGCATAGCCTTCGGCCTCGCGCTCCTTGACGACGGCGATCAGCGCGTCGAGCCGGTAATCGTCCTTCGGCATCTCAATACCGCGCCGCTTCAGCTCGGCTAGGAAATTGGCCTTGCCGCCCTGGTCGGAGACCATGACGCGGCGGCGGTTGCCGACCGCTTCCGGCGGCACATGCTCGTAGGTCGCCGGCTCCTTGGCGAGCGCCGAGGCATGGATGCCGGCCTTGGTGGCGAAGGCGGACGAGCCGACATAGGGCGCCTGCGCTTCCGGGGCGCGGTTGAGCAATTCGTCGAAGGCGCGGGAGAGCCGCGAGATGCCGGTCAGCGCCTCGGCCGAAATGCCTGTTTCGAAGCGATCGGCGAAGGCAGGCTTCAGCGAAAGCGTCGGGATGATGGAGATCAGATTGGCGTTGCCGCAGCGCTCGCCGATGCCGTTCAGCGTGCCCTGGATCTGGCGCACGCCGGCCTCGACGGCGGCGAGCGAATTGGCCACCGCCTGGCCGGTGTCGTCATGCGCGTGGATACCGAGATGGTCGCCCGGGATGCCACCGGCGATAACCGTCTCGACGATGGCGCGCACCTCCGAGGGCTGCGTGCCGCCATTGGTGTCGCACAGCACCACCCAGCGCGCGCCGGCGTCGTAGGCGGTCTTGGCGCAGGCCAGCGCATAGCCAGGATTGGCCTTGAAGCCGTCGAAGAAATGCTCGCAGTCGACCATCGCTTCCTTGCCCGCTGCGACGGCTGTCTCGACCGAGACTTTTATGGACTCCAAATTCTCCTCGTTGGTGCAGCCGAGCGCGACGCGCACATGGTAGTCCCAGCTCTTGGCGACGAAGCAGATGGCATCGGATTTCGACTGCACGATCGCCGCCAGCCCCGGATCGTTGGACGCGGAGACCCCTGCCCGCTTGGTCATGCCGAAGGCGACGAAACTGGCATTCGCCGTGCGCTTCTTCTGGAAGAAGGCGGTGTCGGTAGGGTTGGCGCCGGGATAACCGCCCTCGACATAGTCGATGCCGAACTCGTCGAGGAGCTTCGCAATCGCGATCTTGTCCTCGACGGAAAAGTCGATGCCCGGCGTCTGCTGGCCGTCGCGGAGGGTGGTGTCGAAGAGATAGAGGCGGTGTTTTGTCATGGCTGTAGCTCGAAAAGCTGCGATCCTTCACCGTAGAGCGCAAGCAGGCATCGTCATTTCCCCGCAAACCGATCCGTCGCCCGGATCAGCCGATCCAAAATCCCCGGCTCCGAATAGGCATGGCCGGCGCCTTCGATGAGGTGGAAATCGGCCTTCGGCCAGGCCTTGTGCAGCGCCCAGGCATAGCGTGCCGGGCACGGCATGTCGTAGCGGCCGTGGACGATGGTGCCGGGAATGTCCTTGAGCTTCCACGCGTCGCGCAGCAGCTGACCTTCCTCCAGCCAGCCGGCGTGGACGAAATAGTGGTTCTCGATGCGGGCAAACGCCACCGCATAATCGTCCTGGCCGAAGGGCGTGCTAGTTTCAGGCTCCGGCAGGAGCGTGATCGTCTCGCCTTCCCAGAGGCTCCAGGCAAGGGCTGCCTCGACCTGTGCCTTACGGTCCGTGCCCACCAGCCGCTTGCGGTAGGCGGCCATCATGTCGCCGCGCTCTGCCTCGGGGATCGGCGCGAGAAAACGCTCCCACTTGTCGGGGAACATCTCCGAGACGCCGAACTGATAGTACCATTCGAGCTCGGCGCGGGTGAGCGTGTAGATGCCGCGCACGACGAGCTCGCTGACGCGCTCCGGATGCGTCTCGGAATAGGCGAGTGCCAGCGTCGAGCCCCAGGAGCCGCCGAAGACCAGCCATTTGTCGAAGCCCGCCATCTCGCGCAGCCGCTCGATGTCGGCGATGAGATGCCAGGTGGTGTTGGCTTCCAGCGAGGCGTTGGGCGTCGATTTCCCGCAGCCGCGCTGGTCGAACAGGATGACGTCGTAGAGTTTCGGGTCGAACAGCCGCCGGTGTTTTGGCGAAATCGTGCCGCCCGGGCCGCCATGCAGGAACACGGCCGGCTTGGCGCCCTTGGTGCCGGAACGCTCCCAGTAGATGGTGTGGCCGTCGCCGACATCGAGCATGCCGGTCTCAAACGGCTCGATCTCTGGATAAAGCGTGCGCAAGGAACTGGCGTGGATCGTCATAGTTTTAGGCCCTGCTGCGGCCAGTTGGCCGTCTCGCGGTCGGGATGCTGGAAGGAGATGATCTGCTCCTGCCGTCGATAGTAATCGGGGTCGTCATGGATCGGCGCCTCGAAGATCTTCTCCACCCAGGGCAGCCGCACCGCGTAGTTGACCTGGATCTGCGGCGCCAGATCCGAGCGGTCGTCGAAGGCGCCGATGGCGATCTCCAGCGCGCCGGGCTGGCGGTAGGTCAGCGGCGTGCCGCAGCGGCGGCAGAAACCGCGATCGATATTGACCGAGGACTGGAAATAGCTCGGCTCCTCATGGGTCCATTCGACGCCGTCCTTCGGCACCGTCACCAGCGCGCCGAAGAAATTGCCGAATTGCTTTTGGCACATGCGGCAGTGGCAGATGGACGGGCGGCCAAGCTTGCCCTTGATGCGGAAGCGCACGGCGCCGCATTGGCAGCCGCCTGTTCGAACTTGGTCGGTCATGGTCTTTCCTCCGGCGGCCATCGGTCGGTGTCGTGATCGGGATGTTGATAGGAGACGAGCTCGGCAAGATAAGGCGCGGACGAAATGTCGGCCATCGTGGCCTCGGACGGCAGTTTCGGAATACCGTCGACATAGGGCAGCTTCGCCTCGACGCCCCATTGGATCGTCGGCGCGATGCCGGCCGGATCGTCGAAGGCGGCGATCGCCAGCGCCACGCCGTCCGGCGCCTCGAAGGTCAGCGGCGTGCCGCATTCGGCGCAGAAGCCGCGCCATGCCGCGCTGGACGAGCGGAAGCGCTTCGGCTCGCCGCGCGTCCAGTCGAGCCTGGCGCCACGCACCGAGACCAGCGGCAGATAGAAATTGCCGCTCGCCTTCTGGCACATGCGGCAATGGCAGATCGAGGCATCACCCAGCGTGCCCTCGACGCGGAAGCGCACCGCGCCGCACTGGCAGCCGCCCGTATAGACCGGTCGGTTGTCGAGGCTCATGGCTCGCTCCGATTCATGGGCCGATTCACGGGCTCACTCCGGATCATGGCAGACCGCCTCGACATTGTTGCCGTCGGGATCGAAGACGAAGGCCCAGTAATAGTTGGGGTGATAATGCGGGCGCAGGCCCGGCCCGCCATTGTCCCTGCCGCCGGCCGCAAGCGCCGCGGCATGGAAAGCGTCGACCTCGGCGCGGCTGCGCGCGGTGAAGGCGACATGCTGGCGGTCCTTCGGCTTCTCCTTGCCCGCACTCACCCAGAACACCGGCCGGTCGCGGCCATAGCCGCCGACCTTGGCGCCGCCGGTATATTCCTCCGGCACCATGTAAAGCAGCGAGGCACCCAGCGGCGCCATCGCCTTGTCGTAGAAGGCCTTGGACTTTTCGAAATCGGAAACGCTAATGCCGAGATGGTCGATCATGGAACTGCCTCCCTTGCTGGTTCCGGCACTTCGGCACCGGCCAGGCCGGCCGCGATGACGATGTGCTGGCAGACATTGTCGATATCGCGGATCACGTCGTCGTTCCAGAAGCGCAGGATGGTCCAGCCTAGCGCTTCAAGCCTCACGGTTCGCGCGGTATCAGACGCCGAAACTTCAGGCGATGCGTGCTGGGAGCCATCCAGCTCGACGATCAGCTTCTTGTAGGGGCAGGCAAAATCGACAATGTAGCCAGCTATCGGCATTTGACGTCGGAATGCCAGTCCCATGAGCCGATGAGCGCGTATCTCATTCCAAAGCTTCAATTCGGCATCTGTCATTTGCTTGCGCATCTTGCGCGCATTGCCGCGATTGACGGGAGATACAGGATAATGGGTCATCGCGAGGCGCCCCCCTCTGTCCTGCCGGACATCTCCCCCTCAAGGGGGGAGATCAGCAGCTTCGCCGACGACGCCCAATCATCGACTTCTGCGATTGGCGAAAGCCAAGGCGACGTCCAATCTCCCCCCCTTGAGGGGGAGATGTCCGGCAGGACAGAGGGGGTGCTTGGCGCCAACCTCTCCGTTCCCGCCATATGAGCAGGCACCCTCACCGCTTTACCTCCCACGTCGTCACGCGCTGGCCCGTGGCGGGGTCCTTGCCGTCCTTGAGCTGCACGCCCTCCCCCAAGAGCTCCTCGCGGATCCTGTCGGCCTCGGCCCAGTTCCTGGCGGCGATGAACTCCAGACGATCCGCGATCGCCTTGGCAACCGCCGTCTCGTCCACCTTGGCGGCGCCGACGTCGAAGCCGAGGAAGGCAAGTGCAGCCTTCAGCGAAGCGGCGGCGGCATTCTCGCCGTCGCCGCTGAACTCGATCGCCTCGCCGGCAAGCTGCGTCAGCCGCTGGAAAGCGGCGTAGGTGGCGAGGTCGTCGGACAGCGCTTCCAGCACATCGGCCGGCAGGTTCTTCGCCGCCGCGGGCGCCAAGTCCGCCGCGCGCTTCCATTTGCGCAGCGTGTTTTCCGCCTCTTCCAGCTTGCGCACGGAAAAGTCGATCGGCTCGCGGTAGTGCGTCATCAGCATCGCCAGCCTCAGCACCTCGCCCGGCCATTTGCGGCCGCCGAAGGTCTCGGTCTCCAACAACTCATGAATCGAGTAGAAATTGCCGAGGCTCTTCGACATCTTCTGGCCCTCGACCTGCAGGAAGCCGTTGTGCATCCACACATTGGCCATGACCTTGGTGCCGTGGGCGCAGCGCGACTGCGCGATCTCGTTCTCGTGGTGCGGGAAGATCAGGTCGAGGCCGCCGCCATGGATGTCGAAGACCTCGCCGAGATAGGCGGCCGACATGGCCGAGCATTCGATGTGCCAGCCGGGCCGGCCCCTGCCCCACGGGCTTTCCCAGCCCGGCTCTTCGGGGCTCGAGAGCTTCCACAGCACGAAATCGCCGGGGTTCTTCTTGTGCTCATCGACGGCAATGCGGGCGCCTGCCTGCTGCTCGTCGAGATTGCGCTTCGAAAGCTCGCCATAGTCCGGCATCGAGGCGGTGTCGAACAGCACCTCGCCGCCGGCGACATAGGCGTGGCCGCGCTCGATCAACTGCCTGATCAACGACAGCATGTCGGCCTTGCCGTCCGCGCGGGGCGCGACGAACTCCGTGGCGCGCGGCTCGAAAGTCGGCTCCAGGCAGCCGAGCGCGGCGACATCCTTGTGATACTGGTCGGCGGTCTTTTCGGTGACCTTGCGGATGGCATCGTTGAGCGAGAGCTTGCCGGCTTCGATCTCCGCGCCGAAATCGCGAAGCGCCCTGGCGTTGATCTTGTCGTCGACGTCCGTGATGTTGCGCACATACGTGACGTGGCTTTCGCCGTAGAGTTGGCGCAGCAAACGGAACAGCACGTCGAAGACGATCGCCGGCCGCGCATTGCCGATATGGGCAAAGTCGTAGACGGTCGGGCCGCAGACATACATGCGCACGTTTTTCGGATCGATCGGAACGAAACGCTCCTTCGCCCGCGTTAGCGTGTTGTAGAGGCTGAGGCCCTTCGATGCGTCAGACATGCGTGCCTTCCCGGTTGGTTACTCGCAAACCCACCTTGCGCCGAAGCGCAAAGCGGACTCCAGCCTGCTGGCCGGGGCGTTTGTCCAATCTGGGGGAAGATAAGGCGAAAACGTCCGGACCAGCGCGAGGCTAGCCAATAATGCAAATGCCACAAATGGCGAAAGACGTTTTCATGGGCGGCCTTATCGCGCCCGGCGGTGTTGCCGTCAAGTCGCTCAAAACGGGAAAGATGTCGTCGGATCACAGGTAAAGACGGGCCGAAACGTTTTATTAAACATGTCGGCACAGTGATGAAACATTCGCCGGCTAGACCCGCCGGGTGTCACGATTTGGTCCGAATCGGCCGGCAAACGCGGGACACGAAAACGTTACCAGGGAAGAGAACAATGCCACGAAGCAAGCAGGAACAGAGCCGACCGCCGCAACAGCCGCTCACCAAGCACTATCGCGCGATCGGCCCGGCGGCAATCGTCGCAGCCCTTCTGCATACCGCGAAGAAGAAGAAGCCGGCGCAGAAGATCGTTTCGCCGCGCGCCGCCTGAAAAGGCACGACCGGCGCGACCTCCTGTAGTGAGGCGCCGACGATGAGGGCGACGCCGATGCGCGCCCTGGGAATGAAGGCCTCCGTTAACAGCCTTCGCTAAAACAGAGTCATCTGGTTTTCGTCCGCGCCGGGCTTCTGGCGCCTGATCCTCTCGGGCTGAGGCCCGACGACACCCCGCTCCTGAATCTCCGGCCCGGTGTTGGCGACCTTGTTGACAAGGTCGGAAACCGGGACAGCCTCGAAGAAATCGGGTTCGGCAGGCTTCAAGAGGTCGAGCACGTCGCGCGGCTCCTGCGTGCGGCAATCCAGCCAGCGGGCGAAGTCGCGCTCGTCGATCACCACCGGCATGCGGTCGTGAATATGGGCGATGCCGGCATTGGCACAGGTCGTCAGGATAGCGCCGGTATCCATTTCGGAGCCGCCGGGCTCGGCATAGGTCTCGACCAGGCCGGCGAAAGCGATCGTCCCACCGCGCCTCGGCCGGATCCAGTAGGGCTGGCCCTTAGTGCTGCCCGACTGCTGCCATTCATAGAAACCTGAGGCCGGCACAAGAGCGCGGCGATGGCGCATGGCGGTTTTGAACGAGGCCTTTTCCAACACGCCTTCCGAGCGGGCGTTGAAGAGCAGCGGAAATTCCCTGGTGTCCTTGACCCAGGCCGGGATCAGGCCCCAACGCACCAGCATCGCCTGGCGATCCGGCAGGTTGGAGCCCGGCGCACGCGGCGGACCTGCGAGCGCCATCAGCACCGGCTGCGTCGGGGCGATGTTGTAGCGAGCCGGAAACTCCTCCAGCTCCGCCAGGCCGAGAAAGGCGGCGGTCTGGCCCGGCGTGGCGGTCAGGGCAAAGCGTCCGCACATGGATCGAGGCTCTTCGAATTGAGGCGCCACAAAAGTGGCGATGGAACCGCGGCGCCGCAACCGCTAATGCTGAGCCCGGCCAGTCGGTCCACAACAGGCTGCTTTCGTCATGGAACCACGCAAGATAGTCCCCGCTGTCTCCGTAGCCGTCGTGCGCGGCAAGACGGTGCTGCTGGTCAAGCGCGCGCGGCCGCCCTCGCAAGGGTTCTATGCCTATCCCGGCGGCAAGGTCGAGCCGGGCGAAACGCTGGAAGAAGCCGCGGCGCGTGAGCTTGCGGAGGAGACCGGGCTCGAGGCTAAGGATTACCGCGTGCTGCGCGACATCCATATCGACGGCATCAGTGAGAATCACGCCGTCGATTATCTGCTGACGGTGTTCGGTGCGATCCATGCCGGCGGCGAGCCGGTGGCAAGCGACGATGCCGAGACGGCGGCCTTCTACACGTTGGCGGAAATGGCGGAGATGCCGCTCGCCGATGCGGTGCTGGAGGTAGCCGCGGAGTTGCTGAGGCCTTCGCAAGAGGCTGGGCTATAACCCTCGAAGAATCGCCTTGCAGGCGACAAAATGTTTAGCCACAAAGCCTTACCCTTCCATCGCAAGGCTTTGATGACCCGCGCCTCTCCCCTCCTCGCCGCATGCCTTGCCATCAGCATGGCCGTCGCGGCGCGGCCGACACTCGCGGCAGAGGCGCCGTTCGAGCCCGGGCTGATGCGGCTCGCCGAGGTGCTGGGCTCGCTGCATTTCCTGCGCAATCTATGCGGCGAGAAGGGCGACCGGTGGCGGGTCGAGATGGAAAAGCTGCTCGAATCGGAAAACCCGGACCCCGAGCGGCGCGCCCGCTTCATCGCCTCCTTCAACCGCGGCTACCGCTCCTTTAGCGGCACCTACACGCAATGCACACCTTCGGCCACCGAGGCCATCGCCCGTTACATGAAGGAAGGCGAGACGCTGTCACGCGATATCGCTTCCCGCTACGGAAATTGAGCATAATCCACCAGGAATTGGCTCCAATGTGACGCGCCTTATTGTGTCGGGCTGCGCCTTGGTGCAATCATTGTGTTGCGCTTGTGCAACTGTGTTAATGAAACGTTAGTGCGCAAATGCGGAATTAACTCAAACTGAAGGTTTTAATGCCGAAAGCCGGCCTAATCGGCTAAGCTCGGCCCGGATCGAGCACAGCCTAGCTCGAAATGTAGATTGCGACCGCAAAAATGTCGTATTTACAATTACTTATCCTAGGCTGCGTATGAACTGGCAAGTCAATCGTCGATCCCTTGCCGGATCGATGCTTGAAAAGGTGGACACGCAATGGAACATGGTGTCAGCGACATCGACGCGTTGGTCAGGGAAGAAAAGCGCCTGACCGCCGTGGAGAGCCACAGCGAAGCCTGGGCTGAAGGCTTGTCGGCCGGCATCGAGCCCGAAATCATTGCCGAGGCGGCGCTTGAGACCGCCTTCGGCGAGATGTTACGCACTAATGGTGAAACCTCCGCACTGGCCCTGCTCGACCGCATGCGCGAGAAGGTCATCTCCGGCGCGTTCGAGCCGGAACGGTTCAAGCACTAGCCCGCTCGCTTTCCAATAGCGACTTTTGACGGCGACCTGCGGGCATCATGCTTACGCGCCTAGCCATTTGTTTTTTCACAATTCCGGGCGGAAAACCGTTACACACTTTTCCTAGAATTGCTCTAGCGAGCCCGGGAATCATGGAGAGCCAAGGGGTGAGATTTTCAATGTCAGGCCGCCCACGCGGGCTGATCCTTAGCATATGGATTGCCGCTTCCTGCTGCGCCGTTCCGCTGGCGATCTGCCTCGCCAGCACGCCATCCTACGCGCTGAGCGAGATACAGCGCGAGGACCTGCCCTCGCCGGTCACGCCGCCTGCCGGTAACGACACGGCCGCTCCGGGAACCACCGTGCCGATACCGGCGCCGCCCGGCACCAAACCCTCCGACGACGGCCAGCCGGCCGACGACACGGACAAGAGCGAGCCCGAGGCGCCAACCGGCAGCGGCGGCATCACCAGCCCGCGCTCCGATCCGGATGCGCCGCCGCCACCGGTCGTCTACGACCTCGACAAGCTTCCCGAACCGGTCAAACGCATGCACGGCCTGATCATCGAGGCCTGCAAGAGCGGCGACATCGAGAAACTTCGGCCGCTGATCGGCTCGGGCGAATCCATGACGCAGCTGTCGCTCGGCGACATCGACGGCGACCCGGTCACCTTCCTCAAGGGGCTCTCCGGCGACGGCGACGGCCAGGAGATTCTCGCCATTCTGGAAGAGGTGCTCAGCGCCGGCTATGTCCATGTCGACACCGGCACTCCGCAGGAACTCTATGTCTGGCCGTATTTCTTCGCGCTGCCGCTCGACAAGCTCGACCCCAGGCAACGCGTCGAGCTGTTCAAGCTCGTCACCGCGAGCGACTATGACGACATGAAGCAGTTCGGCGCCTATATCTTCTACCGCGTCGGCATCACGCCCACCGGCCAGTGGCTGTTCTTCGTCGCCGGGGATTGAGTTTTCGCCAACGACGCCTCATCCTTTTTCGATCTGGGCCTCCGGCCATATCCGGGCAACTTCCCGCCGCAGAACTCGGCATCCATCTGCAAAGCCTGGGCCGCATCGCGCAACTCGCCCTTATCTTGAAGCCGGTTCACTACCCATGCGACCTTGCGCTGGATATCAGCCCCATACGCGGCCTGGGCCTTGCCGAGGGCGTCGGCTGGGATTTTCCCATAAGCCTTGACCAACATTCCGAGATCGAAGGCATCACGATATGCGGTTGCGCGATCCTGGCACCGATCGGCATTCGCCAAAAGCTTCTCGGCGAACATGTCCGCGGGAATGAGGGCTGGGATGTCCAAATCGTCGTCGAACTGACCTTGCAACTGGATGCGGCCCTCACGAACGACTTCGAATCTGATCGACTGCCCCTTCGACGGGTTCAGGGAAAAAGCCTCCGACACCAAGCTCTGACGCTCGCGTCCGCAGTTCGCGATAGCCGTCGGCGTCGGCGCAGAGGAAATCCAGATCCAGCGACCGCCGATATTCGCCGAGTTTCATAACAATGGCAGTCAGGAAGTCGCGGTCCATCAGTCCGAGGGCTTCGGCCATGATCCTGTGTTCGGGCTTTCTGAACTCCTTCATGACCTCAGCTCGCGGTGTTTCCTGCTTTGATTGATTGCTGCGAGAAGACGTTCAAGAAGAGAGGAAAGCGAAACCTTACGAGGTGGTCAAAAGGATGCCATGACCGAACTTGTCAGCCAACTTCCTTATAAGCAGCTTTTCACGCACCGTAAGACGCTCTTGATCAACGAACCGCCAGTTGCGCTCGTATAGCGCAAATGCCTCTTCCGCAGGGATCGGGCGCGCCGTATCGCGATTCCAGGCGAGCGCCTGGAGTTGCGGAAACCTTGCGGGAACAATGGGCGCGATGTTTGCGGTCATGGCGCCCCTAAAAATAGTGCAGAGCGCTTAAGAAATCCACGCCGACGAAGCCTAGGCCGGCAGCGCCTCGGAAAACTCCACCGCCATGCCTTGGCCGGGCGTAACGAGCTCGCCCTCCCACATCACCCGGTTGCCGCGCACGATCGTGCCGACCGGCCAGCCGGTGACTTGCCTGCCGTCATAGGGCGTCCAGCCGGCCCTGGAGCCGGCCTGCGCGTTGGTGATGGTCTCGCGACGCTTGAGGTCCACGACGGTGAAGTCGGCGTCGTAGCCGGCGGCGATGCGGCCCTTTCTCGCCATGCCGAAGATGCGCTGCGGGCCGTGGCTGGAGAGGTCGACGAAACGCTGCAGGGTGAGCCGGCCGGCGTTCACATGGTCGAGCATGATCGGCACCAGCGTCTGGACGCCGGTCATGCCGGAGGGCGAGGCCGGATAAGGCTTTGCCTTCTCGGAGAGCGTGTGCGGCGCATGGTCGGAGCCCAGCACATCGACGATGCCTTCATGAATGCCGCGCCAGACGCCGTCGCGATGGCGCGCCGCCCGCACCGGCGGGTTCATCTGGATCAGCGTGCCGAGCCGCGCATAGTCGTCCGCCGTCAGCGTCAGGTGATGCGGCGTCGCCTCGCAGGTGGCGACATCCTTATGCTGTTCGAGGAAGGGTATCTCCTCGGCCGTCGAGATGTGGAGCACGTGGATGCGCGCGCGTGTCTGTCTCGCGATGCGCACCAGGCGCTCGGTGCAGCGCTGCGCCGCTATCTCGTCGCGCCAGACCGGATGAGACGAGGGATCGCCCTCGACGCGAAACCCAAGCCGCTCGCGCAGGCGGAACTCGTCCTCCGAGTGAAAGGCGGCGCGGCGGCGCGTGTTCTTCAGGATGGAAGCCACCCCTTCGTCGTCCTCGACCAGCAGGTCGCCGGTGGACGAGCCCATGAACACTTTGATGCCGGCCGCGCCCGGCAGCCGCTCCAACTCGCCGACATAGCCGGCATTGTCGCGCGTGCCGCCGACCCAAAAGGCGAAGTCGCAATGCATGCGGTTCGTGGCGCGCCGCACCTTGTCGGCAAGGGCGGCCTCGCTGGTGGTCAGCGGATTGGTGTTGGGCATCTCGAAGACGGCGGTAACGCCGCCCAGCACAGCGGCGCGAGAGCCTGTCTCCAGATCTTCCTTGTGCTCCAGGCCCGGCTCGCGGAAATGCACCTGGCTATCGACGACGCCGGGCAGGACGTGCAGGCCATTGCAGTCGATCGTCTCGCCGGCCGATGCCTGGCCGAGATCGCCGATTGCGGCAACGCGCCCGGCCTTCACGCCGACGTCGCGCCGGCCTTCGCCGTCATGGTTGACCACAGTGCCGCCTGTCAGGATGAGGTCGAAAGTGGTTGCCATGGACAGGTCCAATCTCTTGCGGGGGGAGTGAGGCCGGCTTACGTAATGACCATCATTTTTGCAAGATCAGGCCGCTCATGCCCTTTGCCCTGCTGAAAGACCGCGCGCTCATTTCCGTGTCAGGCCCGGATGCCGAGCATTTCTTGCAGAACATCCTCACCACCGATCTGGATGCGCTCGGCCCGGGCGAAGCAAAGCCTGGCGCGCTGCTTGCGCCGCAGGGCAAAATCCTGTTCGACTTCCTGATCTCAAGGGCCGGAGACAACGGCTTGCGCCTGGAATGCCGGGCCGACATCGCCGACGATTTCGTGCGCCGGCTGATGCTTTACCGGCTAAGGGCAAAGGCCGAGATTGCCAAGCAGGATCAGGTATTTGTCACGGTCTCGTGGGGTAATGATTCAACCGCCTCACATTTTGATTCAATCGGGGCTCAATCAACGGCGCTTACCGACGCCCGCTTCCGCGACGTAGCGGTCAGGCGGGTCTATGGCGACGCAGCGGGTGATGGCGACGCCGGCGCCTGGCAGGCCCTGCGCATCGCCAATGGCATCGCGGAAAGCGGCTCCGACTACCAGCTCGGCGACGCCTTTCCGCATGACGTCCTGCTCGACGAGACCGGCGGCGTCGGCTTCAAGAAAGGCTGTTATGTCGGCCAGGAAGTGGTCTCGCGCATGCAGCATCGCGGCACCGCGCGACGCCGTGTGCTGATTGCCGCTGCCGCTGGCTCGCTGCCCCCGAGCGGCACGGAGGTGACTGTCAATGGCCGGCCCGTCGGCACTCTGGGTTCGGTAAGCGGCGGACGCGGCCTCGCCATCGCCCGCATCGACCGCGTCAAGGCAGCGCTTGATGCCTGCGATGCGATCATGGCCGGTGAGACGCCAATCATCCTCGCCATCCCGGCTTGGGCAAAATTTACCTTCCCGCAGGATGCCGTCGGCGCGGAGGAGGCCTGATGGCGGCCGACAGGGCGGGAGCGCCGCCGCGCGCCTGGCAACGCATGCTGTCCGGCCGGCGGCTCGACCTTCTCGACCCCTCGCCTCTCGACATCGAGATTGCCGACATCGCGCATGGTCTCGCCCGCGTCGCGCGCTGGAACGGCCAGACCAGCGGCGAGCACGCCTTTTCGGTGGCGCAGCATTCGCTGCTGGTCGAGGCGCTGTATGGCGAGCTGGTGCCGGCCGCTTCGGCCGAGGCGCGGCTTGCCGCGCTGCTGCATGACGCGCCCGAATATGTCATTGGCGACATGATCTCGCCCTTCAAGTCGGTGATGGGCGGCTCCTACAAGGACTGCGAGCTCAGGCTGCAGCGCGCCATCCATCTGCGCTTCTCGCTGCCGGCCGAGCTCGGCGCCGCCTTGCGCAAGGACATCAAGCGCGCCGACCAGATCGCCGCCTATTACGAGGCGACGCTGCTCGCCGGCTTCTCGACGGCGGAGGCGACCGAATATTTCGGCCGGCCGCGCGGCTTTTCCGCCGACCGCTTCGACTTCACGCCGCGCTCGGTGACGTGGGCGCAAGCGGCATTTCTGAAGCGTTTCACAATGCTTGAGGCCAAGCGGCAAGCTTTTCTTGCCGCCAATTCAACAGTGTAAAAGAACGCTAAATTAACCGGCAACCGCGACAGTACCATGTTCAGTCACGGTCAGCAGGCGCGCTCATGCCCGTCGCTCATGTCAAGGCTGGTTCGGCCGCGGGCAAGCGGAAAGCAACCGGTATTGGCCCGGCGCGGCGAATAGCCGAGGAACTGCGCGCGCAAAACGAGCGCTTTTCGGCTGCCGTCGAAAACATGTCGCATGGCCTGTGCATGTTCGATGCCGACGAGCGCATGATCATCTGCAACCGCAACTACGTCGACCTCTTCCGCCTCGACGCCAAGGTCATGAAGCCCGGCATCCGCTTCTTCGACATCCTGCAGCACAGCGTCGATATCGGCATCGCCTCGCAAAGCGCCGAGCAGCTCTATGCCGTCCGAAAGCCCTATATCGACGGCGCGAAGCCCTCGATCTATGAGGAGACGCTGGCGGACGGGCGCATCATCGTCATCTCGCACCGGCCGCTCGCCTCCGGCGGCTGGGTGTCGATCTACGAGGACGTGACCGTGCAGCGGCGCGCCGA
This sequence comes from Mesorhizobium silamurunense, assembly GCF_014843905.1. Lineage (NCBI taxonomy): Bacteria > Pseudomonadati > Pseudomonadota > Alphaproteobacteria > Hyphomicrobiales > Phyllobacteriaceae > Mesorhizobium > Mesorhizobium silamurunense. The sequence continues at coordinate 19,641 of NZ_LPVS01000018.1, forward strand.
GGAGGAGCTGAAGGAGCAGCACCGCCGCTTCAACGCCGCTTTAGCCAACATGTCGCAAGGCCTGCTGATGTACGACGCCGACGGCAAGATGATCGTGCGCAATCAACGTTTTCTGGAGCTCTACAAGGTCGCCGAGGCCGATTTCCCGTTTGGAACGACGCATCGCGACGCGCTCGAACGGCTGCTGGAACTCGGCATCTACACCAAGATCGACGTCGACAGCGAAGTCGCCAAGACCGAAGCCGCCCTTCGGGCGGGCAAGATGCAGTCGACTTACCGCTATCTTGCCGACGGCAGGACGTTTCTCGTCGTGCGTCAGCCGATGGGCGGCGGTGGCTGGGTGGTGACTTTCGACGATGTCACCGAACGACGCCGCACCGAAGAACGCATGACGCATCTTGCGCATCACGACACGCTGACCAACCTGCCCAACCGTTCGATGTTCCGCGAGCGGCTGGACCAGGCGCTGAGCGAGGCCAAGGCCGCGCCGCTGGCGATCTTCTCGCTCGACCTCGACCGCTTCAAGGCGGTCAACGATACCTTCGGGCACCCGGCCGGCGACTGGCTGCTGAAATGCGTGGCCGAGCGCCTGCAGCGCCGCCTGCGCAGCGAGAAGGACGTGGTGGCCCGTTTCGGCGGCGACGAATTCGCCATCATCCAGTCCAATATCAAGGGCGCGGCCGATGCCGAAAAGCTTGCCAAGCGCATTATCGAGGTGATCGGCAAGCCTTATCGCGACAAGGGCCGCGAGATGCATGTCGGCGTCAGCCTCGGCATCGCACTCTATCCCGCCGACGGGCAGGATGCCGACACGCTGCTCACCAATGCCGACATGGCGCTCTACCGGGGCAAGAGCGAGGGCCGCAACATCTACCGCTTCTTCGAGCCGGGCATGGACGCCATGGTGCGGGAGCGCCGGGCGCTCGAATCCGATCTCGAAGCCGCACTCCCGAGGCGCGAATTCGAGCTGGACTACCAGCCGATCCTCGACATCACGTCCGGCGACATCGTCGGCGCCGAGGCGCTGATGCGCTGGCGCTCGCCGTCGCGCGGGCTGGTGCCGCCGGACGACTTTATCGCGGCGGCAGAGGAGACCGGGCTGATCGTGCAGCTCGGCGACTGGGCGCTGCGCAAGGCCTGCGGCGTGGCAGCGGGCTGGCCGCGGGACATGCGCATGGCGGTCAACGTCTCGGCGGCCCAGATCAAGAGCGGCAGCTTCGCCCGCGGCGTGATCTCGGCGCTCGCCTTTTCCGGTCTGCCGGCCAGCCGGTTGGAACTCGAAATCACCGAGACGGTGATGATGGACGAGAGCGAAACAGTGCTGAGGACGCTCGGCCAGTTGCGCGGGCTCGGCGTTCGCATCGCGCTCGACGATTTCGGCACCGGCTATTCCTCGCTCGGTTACCTGCGGCGCTTCCCCGTCGACAAGATCAAGATCGACCGCTCGTTTATCCGCGACCTCGACAAGCGCGATACGGCGGCGATCGTGCGCACCGTGATCGGGCTCGGCGCCGAGCTTGGCGTCACCGTCACCGCCGAAGGCGTCGAGACCGAAGCGCAGCTCGACATGCTGCGCAAGGCCGGCTGCGGCGAGGCGCAAGGTTTTCTGATCGGCGTGCCGGCCAAGGCAACCGAAATGAGCCGGCTGCTGCGCTCGCAAGCGTCGATGCGCCGATCCGGCTGACGCCAGACGTTTCGGCCCCTCAGCGCAGCGTCTCGATGTATTTCTCGTGGAAGCTTACATAGCCGGGCTCGACCGCTTTCAGATGCCGCGCGATCAGCCGATGGAACGCCGGCAGCTGGTGGAACGGCACGCCGGGATAGGCGTGGTGCTCGGCATGATAGGGCATGTTCCAAGCGAGCTTGCGCACGACCCAGTTGGTGAGCGTCGTCCTGGTGTTTTCCAGCATGTTGGCGACGAGGGGGCAGCGGCCATGCTCGGCCAGCAGATAAAGCCTGAGGAAGGGCTGTCCGAGCAGCGCCGGCACGATCCAGACATAAAGCAGCACGCTTGCCTTGAACCAGACGGCAAGCGCCAGCACGACGACGTAGAAAGCGATCATGGCCCGCGCCTCGGCCTGCACTTTCGGCAGGCCCTTCGCCGGCACATAGCTGTCCCGGCAGTCGCCAGTCGCATTGATGTAGAGCGTCTTGAAATGGCCCCACCACATCGGCAGGCCCGAGACGTGGACAATGTATTGCCGCAAGGTCTCGGGCTTCGGGAAGGCCAATTCCGGATCGTTCTCCGGATCCTGGGTGAAGCGGTGATGCGCGAAATGAAAATAGCGGAACCAATCGGCGGGCAGCGCGATCGCCAGGCTGCAGAGCCGCGCGACGGCGTCATTCAGCCACTGCGTCTCAAACGCCGTCCTGTGCACGGTCTCGTGCAGCAGCGTGAACAGGAACACGATCACGATGCCCTGGAGCAGCATCAGGAGCGGCCAGAACGGCACCTTGGCCGCGATCAGCGTGCCGAGGGCGACGATGGCGCCGATATGGACGGCGAACTGGACGAGGCCTGGCACATCCGACTTGCCGGTCAGCCGGCCGCGCTCCTCATTGCTCAGCGAGGCGATGACATCGCGATGGTCGATGGTGTGGTCGATGGCGCTCATTAACGCCACCATACTGCAGAAAGAAACCTTTAGAAAAACGAGGAATTCTGCAAAATAGATAAGCCCAGCTTATCTTTCGGATCACAATGGTCGCACTTCCCTCCCTGCGCGGACTTCAAGCCTTCGAAGCCGCAGCGCGCACGGGCAGCTTCGCCGCGGCGGCGGAAGAGCTGTCGGTCTCGGCGGCCGCCGTCAGCCAGCTCATCCGTACCGTCGAGGAGCAGATGGGCCGCAAGCTGTTCCACCGCGTCAACCGCCGCGTCGTGCTGACCGAGGCCGGCGTCGAGATGCTGCCCAGGCTCACCATGGCCTTCCGGGAGATCGGCAGCGTCGCGCGCGATGTCGGCGGCGATGCGTTCCGGCCAAGGCTCGTCATCTCGGTGCCGCCTTCGATGGCGATGGGCTGGCTCTCCGAGCGCCTTGCCGGCTTTGTCGCCAGCCACGGCGCCGCGGACATCTCGCTCAGAGGCGAGGACGACCCGGTGCCGCTTGACCATGAGCTAATCGACATCCGGCTTTCCTATGGCCCGCACTATCGCGAGCACCCGACCGAGGAGATCGTCCGCGATGCCGTCTATCCCGTCTGCGCGCCGGGCCTTGCCGGCGCAATCAGGTCCGAAAACCTCGCCGGCCTGCCACTGATCCACACCGACTGGGGACCGTCCGGCGCCTCCTTTCCGTCCTGGCGCAACTGGTTCGAAGCGGTGGGCATCGAGCCAGGGCGGGCGGCGCAGCGCGGCCTTTCCGCCAACTCGTCGCGGGCAGCACTCGACCTCGCCATTTCGGGGCTGGGCGTGGCGCTGGCGCAAGGGATTTACTGTGCTGGGGCGCTGGAAGACGGCAAGCTGGTGCGGCCTGCAACTGACCGGCTGGAACTGCGCCAGCCCTATTGCCTGACGATCCCCGAGCGCAGCGCGAGGCGCGATGTCGTAGCGGCATTCCGCCGATGGCTGATCGAGGAATGCGTCCGTGCGGTCAGATCTCCGGCGCTAATCGCCGCATCCATCTGACGACCGCGTGTAAGTGCTTGCTCAAAGGTGTCCGGCCAATGCCGCCACCATGTCCTTGCTGGTGGCAACGGGAACGATCTCGAACTCCACCAGGTCCGCCCATTCGATGACCCAGCGCTGCAGCAGCGTGACGTCATCGGCCTCGACCAGCAGGAAGCAGCGGCTCATGTCGCCTGCGATCCAGCTGTGATGCACGACAAGCTCGTCGGGCTTCAGCCGGCCACGGTCGCGGAAGCGGCGGTAGATCTCCTTGCGGTCGCAGCCGCTAAAATCCTCGATCACGAAAAACAGCATCTTGCCCCCATCGGTGATTATCTGCCCGGCCGCTCCAGGCGTTCCAGGAACCACTGCGTCAGCCTCACCCACAGCTCGTCCTTCTCGCCGGAATCCTCCCAGCCATGGTCGAGATTGGGGTTGTCGTTGACCTCGATGACGAAGACGCCGTCCCTGGTCTCCTTGAGATCGACGCCGTAGAGCCCGTCGCCGATGCAGCGCGCCGCCTTCACCGCCGTCTCGACGACATGCGGCGGCGTCTGCTTGAGCGTGAAGGTCTTGATGCCGCCCTGGTCCGGCTTGCCGTTGGCCTTGTGGTTGACGATCTGCCAGTGCTTCTTCGCCATCAGATAATGCACGGCAAACAGCGGCTGCCCGCCGAGCACGCCGACGCGCCAGTCATATTCGGTCGGGATGAATTTCTGCGCGATGAGGAGATCGGAATCCTCCAGCCATTCGGTCGCTAGCTTGGTCAGCTCGGCAAGGTTCTCGCATTTCTTGACGCCGCGCGAGAAGGATGAGTCCGGGATCTTCAGCACCAGCGGGAAGCCCAAGGTCTGGGCCGCGAGTTCCAGATCGGAGGTGCCGGCAATCATCACGGTCGGCGGCACCGGCACCTTGTTGTAGGTCATCAGTTCGTTGAGATAGACCTTGTTGGTGCAGCGGATCATCGACAGCGGGTCGTCGATCACCGGCATGCCTTCCTGCTGGGCGCGGCGCGCGAAGCGGTAGGTGTGGTTGGAGATGGACGTCGTCTCGCGGATGAACAGCGCGTCGTAGTTGGCGAGCTTGGCGAGGTCCTTCCTGGTGATCGGCTCGATCTCGACGCCCATCTTCTCGGCGATCCGCGCCCAGTAGCGCAGCGAGGAAATCTCCGACGGCGGCAGCTCCTCATGCGGATCGACCAGCGTCGCGAAAGTATAGCGCGACGGCGTCCGGCCCTTGGTGTCACGCCACTCGCGGTTGGTGTAGGTCTCCAGGCACTGCAGGAAGGAGGCTTCCTCCTCGTCGGTCATGCGGGCGAGCGGCAGGAAGCCGATCTTGCGGATCGAGGCCCATTCGGCGCTGTCCTTGATGTGGACCTCCAGCGCCGGCGCGCGGAACCAGTCGAACAGGAGCTTGGTGAAGCGATCCCACACTTTCGACGGGCCGATACCGAAGAAGACGGCGACCTTGGATGGGAAGGTGCCGCCGAGATCCTTGCGGCATTTGTTGAGCGCAAGCTCGAGTTCGGGCAGCGCGTGCTCGTAGAGCTTGCGCTCCGAAAGATCGATCATCGTCTCGACCGTCGGGATCACCTTGTGGCCGCGCGAGCCGGCGAGCAGCGAGGCATAGTAACCGCGGCTCTGGTAGCCGTAATTGTTCGACAGGTTGATCACCTTCGGCCGCTGGCCGCGAAACAGCGCCGGATGCGCGAGATAGTCGCGGTTGGTGATGATCTTGTGCGGCGTCGCCACCTGGTCGAGGTCGTTCTGCCTGCCTGTAAGGATGACCCAGGTCATTGTTTCAGCGTTTTCCCAGAGTGATGGCGGCGCGCAACCCATCGCGGCCGAACTGAGCCATGTTCATGAAGATGCCATAGGGCACCGGGATGTTGGCGGCGTCGAGGATCGTTTCCTGCCTTTCGTCCTCGACCCAGGGATCGTGGATGAGGATATGGTCGCCGTCGTCGCCGATGGCGAGCACCCAATGCGGCACCTTCTTGCCGAACATCAGGAAGCCGCTGATCAGCACCAGCACCAGCTTGCCGCCGGCAAGGGCCGAGCGGATGTCGTCAATGCCGAACGGACGGTAATTGACCGGGATGCCGTAAAGTTCCGCGCGGCGACGGAAGTCGACCTGGGCGAGCTCCATCACCCGGCGCTTGTCCTCGCTGCGCACCGACTGCAGGAAGAGCGCGCCGTGGAAGGACACGAAGATCTCGGCGGCAAGCCCGCTTTCATAGCCGGCAACCGCCAGGCCGAAAGGCTCGCAGCCGCCCGGCCCGGACATCATGAACACCGTGGTCGCCTCGCGCCACAGGCGAATCTCCATGACCGGGTCGGGCACGAAGCCGCGGTCGAAATTGGCCATCGCCATCATCAGGCAGCAGGGGCCGCACGTGAACTCGCAGGTCTGCTGGTAGAACGGCACCTTGGTGTTGGTCGGGACATCGCCGCGCAGCGTCTTCTCGTAGCGCAGCGCCGTGGCGCCGTCCTCGTAATAGTCCGGCTCGCGGCCGATCTTGCGGTAGCCTGCCTGCTCGTAAATGTTGATGGCGCGCGGATTGTCCTCGCGCACTTCGAGCCGCAACATCATGCGGTCGTGCTCATACGCCGCCTCCTCGGCCGCGGCCAGCAGTTGCCGGCCGATGCCGAGGCTGCCGAAGAACGGACCGACTGCGATGGAATAGAGCCGGGCCACGCCGCTGCCCTTGCGAAACAGCACCACCGCGTAGCCGGCGACATGGCCGTCATTCTCGGCCACCAGCATCTCGGCGGTCTCGCGCTCGATCAACTGGCGAAAGGAGCGACGCGACAAGCGATCGCTTGAGAAGACAGCCTTCTCGATGGCGGCGAGGTCATCGACGTCTGACGCGCGGGCCTTGCGGATTTCGGCAGGCATGCGGGCTTTGGGAGAACCTCGATTGGATTTAAGGAAACGGCCCCGGTCAAAAAGCAACACCCCGGCCGAAGCGCCGGCATTCATCAAGCGCTATCGCTCCTTGATTAGGGCCGAATTGTGACACTTTCAGCGGCGCCAAGGAAGCGCGAACTGTTTGAACAAGACCGCTGTTTTGGATGGGCTGCCGGTTGCGGAAAACGCAGCCGGCATCAGCTCGAAATGCCGGCGAGAAGCTGGCCATAGGCGCTCTTGGCGACGTCCGACAGCCGCTCGCGCGGCAGCGAGCCGACGACGGCGCAGCCATAGCCTTTGTCGAGCCAGTAGACCGCCTCGGGTCCGTCCGCTTCTGCCGAATAGGTGCCCTTGGCGGTTTCGGACGATTCGGCGGTGACGAAGAGCGAGATGCGCTCGCCCTTGGCGTCCTCGTAAAGCAGCATCGCGGCCTTGCCGTGCTCGCCCGAAGGCAGCAGCCGGCCGCCGATGAGCTCGAAGCCTTCGGCCGCCAGATCGGGCGCGACCACCTTCAGCCCTACCCGGTTGGACAGCCAGGTCTGCAGATGGTCCTTGTCGCTTGCCGGCACCTCGACGGCATGACGCTTCTCAGCGGCATAGATGACATGGGCGGCGATCGCTTGCTCCGCGAGTTGGTCGTCGCTCTCGCCGCTTCGGCCGATGCCGCCGATGCCGCCGATGCCGGCGACATAGCCGCCGAACCCGCCGACCATCAGCACGGCGGCGGCCGCGGCCGAAAGCCACCAGCGCGAACGCCAGGCGGGCGTCCTCGCCGGTGCTTCGCCGAGCACCGTTGCCTTGAGCCTTGCCGGCACCGGCTCGTCCATCACGCCGGCCAAGGCAGCGCGGAGCGCCGCGCGGTCGGCGATGTAGCGGGCGCTCTTTGCCCGCATCTCGGGATTGGCTTCGAGCCAGGCGTCATAGGCCAAGCGCTCCTCTGCCGGCAGCTCGCCATCGAGGGCCATGTGGATGTCGCGTTCGGAGAAATCGCGCCGGGTCATCGCTCGACAATCCTTATCGAGCGGCGGCGCGAGGAGTCGTCCAGCAGACCGCGCAGTTCCTCGCGGCCACGCGCGATGCGCGACATCAGCGTGCCGGCCGGCACGCCGAGGATGTTGGCGGCCTCAGCGTAGGAAAAGCCTTCGATGGCGACCATGACCAACGCCGCGCGGCGATCGGGGCCGATCGCCTGCAAGGCATCCATGATCTCGCGGGATGCAATGGTTTCGACCTGATCGGCGGGCGCAGACTGGGCTTCGCCGGCTTCCAGGGGCAGCATCGCCGCCTCGCCACGTCGGTTAACCTTGCGCATCTGGTCGATGAACAGATGATGCATGATCGTAAACAGCCACCTCCTGGGGCTTTCTCCTGTCTGCCAGTTGTCGAGCCGGACAAGCGCCCGCTCGAGACAATCCTGGACGAGATCGTCGGCGGAATCGCGGTCGCGCAGCAGCGAGCGCGCGTAGCGGCGCAAACGCGGTATCTCGCTCAGGATCGCTGCCCTCTTGTCGTCCATAACCGCTTTTTTCGAGGTCGTCTTCCATCCGATTGAACGCGCCTTCGCAGCGCGGCGCAAGCAGCCAGCGCGAAGCGGACCAACCGCTCCGGTACCCAAGCACCTTAACAACGCTGGCGGATGCGTGTTTATTCCCGGCTATCCGATCGTCGAAGCTATGATTTATGCCAGATCCGTCTCCAGGAAATCACCGCCTTTGTAGAGCAGCGGAACGTCGAGCGCCTTGGCGCAGGCATAGGCGAAGCAGTCTCCTAGATTGAGATCGGCCGGATGGCCGACCGCCTTGCGGTAGCGGATGCTGGCGTCGAGAGCGCGCGTGCCGATCTCTTCATCGACAGACACGTTGCGAGCATCAATTTCTTCGATGAAGGTGTCCATCAGATCGCGCGCCGCCGACAGCATTCGGGGACTTGGCCTTTTTGGCACCGCCGCTCAGTCGTCCAAGTGCAAATGTCGCCTCGACCCTGACCAGCGCCGATACGTGAAGCGGACCTGCGGTGTCGAGAATCCGTTTTAGCAATTCCTCCCAGCCTGGCTCCTTGGCAAGGATCGCGACGATCACCGACGCATCGACGAACATCACTCCTCCCACATCTCGTCCATGAACGCTTTCATGTCGAAGTTGGGATCGAACGGCCCCAATGCAGCAGCTTGCGCCTGAAGAACTGCAATCCTTTCACGCAACGGCTTTCGAGCGCGATTGCGCTCCAGTTCATGCAAAAGCGCGGTCCGTACGGCTTCTGTTTTGCTGGAAGCCTTGGTCTCGCGCTGCAATTTTGTCGCCAGCGCGTCGACCTCATCGTCACGAATGTAGAGCGGCATATGAATTTCTCCTGCCGAATATTCATATATTCCGTTTTGAATATTCAGGCACCTCACCTTTGCCTGGCCGCTCTTGTCAGAAGCCGCTGATAAAACAACCCGATGCCGATCAGCACCGCGCCGAGGCCGATGAAGGAGAGCGCGCGCAGCACGCCTTCCAGCTCCGACATGTCGAAGAGGAAGACTTTCAGCACCGCGACTGCGATCAGCACGGCCGAGGCGATGCGCAGCACCTGCGACCTCAGCCAGACGCCGGTGGTGAGCAGCGCCACGCCGATGACCAGCCAAAGCGCCGAATAGGTGTAGGTCTCGAGCTGGCCTAGCCCGCTCCACAGGCCGATGAACTCGCCCTTGAACAGGCGCCGGACAGAGAGCGTCGCATAGGCGAAGGCAAGCAGCGAAGCGACCAGCGCCAGCATCGCCGCATACCATCTCGGGCGCTTGTCGCGGACATAAAGCGCCAGCGCGCCGGCCGCGACGGCCGGCAGCAGATAGGCGAAGAACAACAGATTGAAGAACGGAATGGTGCCGGTGGATTCGTCCGTCACGAGCGGGTTCAGCACCACGAAATGCTGGATGACGATCAGGCCGGCAGAGACCACGCCGGCCGCCATCGAGCCATAGCGCAGCACCGAGCTCGGCGAGCGCATGTCGATGGCGACGAGGATCGCGCCAGCGCCGAGCGCGATCAGCGTGTAGATCGCCTGCTCGCCGAGCGTGACAGTGCCGGTGTCGATGACGCCGCCATGCATGGCGTGACGCACCAGCATCGCAACGGCGAGCAGGCCAAACAGCGCCGAGGTCGCCTCCATCGCGAGGCGCGGCCGTCCGTTGGTGGTGCGCGCCAGTTGCCAGGCAGAAAAACCAAAGGCGAGCGCTGGCACGCCATAACCCGGCAGCAGCCAGTTGAAGACCGGCGTCCTCGACAATGCCGCCGCGCCGACGATGGTCGGATCGAAGGCGACGCGGCCGAGCACGGCGACCGCGGCGCCCACTGCGATCCAGCCCAGCACCGGATAGGAGCGCCAGCGCGTCGCCAGCGCCGGAACGACGGCGGCGGCGCCGAGCAGCACGGTCGTCCAGCCGGAGCCGAAGGCCATGTGCAGCATCAAGAGGCCGGCAACGCCGGCGCCGGCGAGCGCGAAGGAGACCGCCGGGCCGCCGCCGAGCGGCGGCTCTTCGGCGCGCGCGATCCACTCGCCGCCGGCGGCAAAGACCAGCACCAGAAGCAGCGCCGGCAGCGCGTAGCCGAGGTCGCGGTCGATATCGCCAAAGGTGAGCCAGAGTGCCGCGAGCACAACCAGCGGCGTAATGACGCCCCATGCCGCCCAGGACGCGGCGCGGACAGGCGCGGTTGCCGCAGAACGGCGCGCAGCCCAGAAGCCAGTTCCGATGAAGACGAGGGCAAGCGCGATGCCGATGCGGAAGGTCAGCGTGTCGGCTATCGCCAGCGGCTCGGCGCCCAGGCCGACATCCAGCGCATCGGCGCCGATGGTGGCAGGCGGGATGATGCCGAGATGGATCAGCACCGTCGCCAGACCGGCGGCGAAGACCAGCGGCAGAGCGCGCGGCCGGTAGAGCGCTACCGCCACAAGCGCCGCGAGCAGCACCGCGCCATGCAAAGCATAACCGGCCTTGGCAAAGACCGGATCGACCGACAGTCCGAGCGCGGTCAGCGCAACGAAGAAGCCGGGCGCGATCGACGGCCAGTCGAAGCCTCGCTCCGCCTCGTCGCGTCGGCCGAGCCAGACGAAGGCGAGCACGGCGAGCGTCGCCAGGCTGATGAACAGGACGGCGGCCAGGTTCACCTCCGGAGCATCGGTCATGTAGAGGATGGTCCAGATGCCGCAGCCGGCGAAGGCAGCGGCGACCAGCGCCTTCCAGTCACGGATGCGGGCGATCGCGGCAGTGGCGGCAAGCACGATCGCCAGATAGACGAACAGCGCCCAGGGGTTGGGCGCTTGCGAGGCGACGAGCGCCGGCGTGACCATGGCGCCGACAAGGCCGATGCCGGCCAGCGCCAGGCCGTGGACCAGCGAGGCGGCGATGGCCGCGACGCCGATGGCGCCGAGCAGCGCGAAGGCGAGCGCCGGACCGATGAAGCCATAGATGCCGTGCGCGGCGTAGACGGTACCGAACAGGATGAAGGCGCCGGCCGCCGTCAGGATCGACGGGATATAGGCGCCGGCAGCACCTTGTACCGGCACCCTGAAGCCGGTGCGGCGGATGAACTCGGCGCCGGCGATCAGCACCAGGCCAAGAATGCCGGCCATGGCGAGGCGCACGCCGGGCCCGAAAATACCGGCCTCGATCGTGTAGCGGATCAGGAACAGGCCGCCCAGCGTCAGCGCGATGCCGCCGACCCAGACCGCCCAGCGCGTGCCGAGCGCCGTCTCGACATCGCGCGCGGCCATTGCAGGCGCAGCCGCTTCGGCCGGCGTGTCAGGTTGCGCCGATCCGGCCGGTTCGGACGGACTCCCCTCGCCCGCTTGGGCCGGCGCTTCGGCTTTGGGTGCGTCGGGTGTCGCGGCAGCGGCTCCCGGGGCGGCTTCAGTTGCCGGCGGCGCCGCAACCACGGCCGCTGCGGCGAGCGCTTCGTCCGGCGCGCCTTCCGTCACCGCGTCCGCCTTGGGCGCTCGCTGGGGGACACCCGAGAGCACCAGGCTGCGCAACGCGCCAAGCTCGCGCTCGATCAACCCAATGCGGGTCTGCTGGCGCGAAATGATGACGAATAAAGCGATGACCGCAGCAATGGCAATCAGGCCGAAAAACATGGCGGTTCCCCTCAAAACCGTACCAATCGTGGCCGACAAATGCGGCAATGAGACGGCTATTGAAATCAGCGCTTTGCCGGCCTGCAAGATCGAGCATGTTTCGGCGCCGATTGCCAGCAACCGCAAGCTTTATCCAATGGCAACACGTCGACACGGCCGGGACTCGGGCGGCAAATTACCTGCCGCTGGCCGCGAAATACTCGTGCTATTCTCGAACGCCCGCTGAAATTGCCGTGAGGATAATCGATGCCGCAACGAAGCGCTGGCCTGCTGATCTACAGGCGAACCGCCGGTGTGTTCGAATTCCTGCTGGTCCATCCCGGCGGACCGTTCTGGGCAAGGAAGGATGAAGGCGCCTGGTCGATCCCGAAGGGGCTGATCGGCGACAAGGAAGATGAGCTTCAGGCCGCCCGCCGCGAGGCCGAGGAAGAACTCGGCCTCGCCATCGACGGCGATTTCCAACCTGTCGGCAGCTACAAGCAGCCGGGTGGCAAGATCGTCATCGCCTGGAGCGTGGAAGCGAACGTCGACGCTGATGCGATCAAGAGCAACATGTTCACCTTGGAGTGGCCGCCGAAGTCAGGCACCACGAAGGAATTCCCAGAGGTGGACAGGGCCTGCTGGTTTTCACTTCCTGAAGCCGGCCTCAAGATCCTGAAGGGCCAGCGCGCCATCCTCGACGATTTTCTGGAGCGGCGGGGCGCCGATTAGAGCGTTTCACCGTTTCATGGAAACGGCGAAACGCTCTATCTCTTTGTTCTTACGCAATTCCGGACGGAAAACCGCTGCGCACTTTTCCTGGAATTGCTCTAGACGCTCGCCCTATTCGTCGGCGATCGCCTTCACCGCCGCCTGATGCCGGCGCAGCGCAGCCAGGAAGCCGGCGCGCGCGTCGGGTGGCTCGATGCCGCGCGGCTCATAGACATGGCGGGTGAGGAAGAAGCCAGTCAGCCGGAAGGCGTCTTCCAGCGCCGCAGCATCGGCGCGCAGGCCGGAGCCGCGCTGCAGGAAGGCAGGCAGCGCCAGCATCTTGTCGCGCCAGGGCTCGCCGGCGGCGCGCGAGACCGCGCGTCCGGATTTCGGCGAAACATACGCGAGATCCTGCCGCGTGCCGGTCGCCGCGCATTGGCTGAGATCGAGGCCGAAGCCGAGTTCATCCAGAATAAGCAGTTCGAAGCGCGCCACCAACTCGCCTGCGGCATCGGCGTCGTCGAGATGAGAGATCATCACGGCAAGAGCCTCGTAGAGGCCGCCATGGGCGTCGCGCTCGGGCAGAAGCCTGAGATGCGCGGCCATGGTCTGCAGGCCGTAAACCGCAATCGCGCTGTCCATCAGCCGCGCGGCGTTCATCTCGATCGCCTCGGCCTGGAAGACGCCGAGATGCTCGTCGAGCCGCGCCCGCCACAGAAGTTCGACGCGGTTGCCGGGCTGCAGCACCGGCTGCTGCTTGCGCGAGCGGCCGCCGCGCACGAGACCGAGATGGCGGCCATGCGCGCGCGTCATCACCTCGAGGATGGCGCTGGTTTCGCCATGCTTTCGGGTGCCGAGAATGATTCCCTCGTCGCGCCATTCCATGGGACCGAGCTTTTCACCTGTTGCGCGGCGAAATCAAGATTTTGGGGCACCGTCGGCGGTCTGTGCTGACATTCGTCAGCGTGACCGCTCATCACGTCCAGTGTTCGTGATCGGCGAGCACCTCATCGATCACCCGTCTGGACCTCTGGGCCTCGGCCTGGTTGGCGTCGTGACCGGCAGCGGTGATCAACGCCTTCCACAACGTCCAGCCGCGGCCGCGCGCCCAGGTCGCCTGATCGACGGCGATGCGATCGCGAAACGCCTCGCGGCTTTCGCCTTCGAAGAACGTCCAGGCGATCGCGAGATCGCAAGACGGGTCGCCGACGCCCGACGTACCGAAGTCGATGACGGCGCTCAAGCGGCCGTCTTCGACCAAGATATTGCCCGAGGCGACATCGCCATGGAACCAGACGGGCGACCCGTGCCAGGTTGCGGCAAGGGCCGCTTCCCAAACTGTGGTGGCCGCCTGCGTATCGATCTCGCCTTCGAGCGCGGCGATGGCCTGCCTCGCCTCGCCGTCATAGACGGTCGGCGGTCCGCCGCGATAAAAATTGTGCTGGCCCGGCGCCGGCCCGCCGGTTGGATCGATCCGCTTCAGGGCGACCAGGAAATCGGCGAGCGAGAGCGCGAACGCGCGAAGGTCGGCGATGCGCGCGGTCTTTGCCGTCTCGCCTTCGATCCAGCGGTATACGGACCAATGCCAGGGATAGCCCGTTGCCGGCTCGCCCATGGCCAGCGGCACCGGGATCGGCAGCGGCAAAAGCGGCGCGAGCTTGGGCAGCCAGCGATGCTCCTTCTCGACCTGCAGCGAATAGGGAACCGCGCTTGGCAGCCTGACCGTCATTTCGTCGCCGAGATGGAAGGTGCGGTTGTCCCAGCCGCCGGAAGCAACCGGTCTGATCGGCAGATGCCGCCATTCAGGGAACTGCGACTCGATCAGCCGGCGCACGAGATCGGTGTCGATATCTACCTTAGGATTGTGCATGCCGTTGTCCCAGATCGACGGGCGGCATTCCTAGAGGACATGCATCAGTGGGGAAACTCCAGTCCCATTTCGCGGTAGCGCTCGGGGTCGTCGCCCCAGTTCTCGCGTACCTTGACGAACAGGAAGAGGTGCACCTTCTGCTCGAGGATTTCAGCGATCTCGGTGCGCGCGGCCTGGCCGATGGCGCGGATCGTCTCGCCCTTGTGGCCGAGCACGATCTTCTTCTGGCTGTCGCGCTCGACATAGATGACCTGCTCGATGCGCACCGAGCCGTCCTTCTTCTCTTCCCACTTCTCGGTCTCGATATGGGAGGAATAGGGAAGCTCCTGATGCAGCCTGAGATACAGTTTCTCGCGTGTGATCTCGGCCGCGAGCTGGCGCATCGGCAGGTCCGAGATCTGGTCCTCCGGATAGTACCAGGGACCGGCGGGAAGCGTCTCGGCGAGATAGTCGAGCAAATCCTTGCAGCCGGAGCCGGTGAGCGCCGAAACCATGAAGGTGCGCTTGAACGGCACGCGTTCGTTCGCTGCCGCCGCCAGGGTCAGAAGCGTCTCCGGCTTGACGCGGTCGACCTTGTTGAGGACGAGCAGCATCGGCTGCTTAACGTCCTTCAGCCGGTCGAGTATGGCGTCCGCGTCGCCTCTGATGCCGCGCTCGGCATCGATCAACAGCACCACGACATCGGCATCCTTGGCGCCGCCCCAGGCGGTGGTGACCATCGCCGTGTCGAGACGCCGCTTCGGCTTGAAGATACCGGGCGTGTCGACGAAGACGATCTGCGCATTGTCATGCGTGGCGATGCCGCGCACGATCGCGCGCGTCGTCTGCACCTTGTGGGTGACGATGGAGACCTTGGCGCCGACCAGTTGATTGACCAGCGTCGACTTCCCGGCATTGGGCGCGCCGATCAGCGCGACGAAGCCGGAGCGCGTGGCTGGCGTTTCGGAAGTTTCGGTTCCGGTCATGCAGCGCTCCATACGCCTTCGCGCAGCAGCAGCGCCGCCGCTGCTGCCTGCTCCGCCTCGCGCTTGGAACGGCCGCTGCCGATCGCCGGCGCGAAGGAGCCGACCTTGACGCTGACGGTGAACAGCGGATCGTGGTCAGGGCCTTCGCGAGCGTCGATGCGGTAGGCCGGGACGGCGCCCGATGCGGCCTGATGCGCCCATTCCTGCAATTCGGTCTTGGCGTCGCGGCGGGCGGCACCGATCGCCTGCGAGCGCGGCTGCCAGTAGCGATGGATGAAAGCGCGCGCCGCCTCCAGGCCGCCGTCGAGATAGAGCACGGCAATCAGCGACTCCAGCGCATCGGCGCGCAGGTTGGTTCGCTTGCGGCCTTCAAGGTTGCGCACGTCGGAGCCGGCGCGGACCAGTTCCGGCAAGCCGATCTCCTCGGCGATCTCGGAGAGCGCTTCGGCATTGACCAGCGCGTTGAGGCGCAACGAGAGTTCGCCCTCGGCGGCCTCTGGAAAGGCCGCGAGCAACATGTCGGCCACGACGAGGCCGAGAACGCGGTCGCCCAGGAATTCGAAGCGTTCGTAGTCGACGCCGGCATGGGTCGAACGCGCGCTGGCATGGGTCAGCGCGCGCTGCAGACGCTGGCGGTCGGCGAAGACGTGGCCGGTGCGCTCGACAAGCGCTTCGGCGAGGGCAACGGCGGTCAAACGCTTGGTGGCCGCCATGACCTTAGTGGACGAGATGGAACAGGCGCCCGGCGCGCATCAGCGATGGCCACTTCCAGATTTCCAAGGGGCTTGCGCCATCGGCAATCGAGAAGAAGATGACGTTGGCACGGCCGACGAGGTTCTCGGCTGGCACGAAACCGACGGTGAAGCGGCTGTCGGAGGAGTTGTCGCGGTTGTCGCCCATCATGAAATAGTGGCCGGGCGGCACGTCGAACTCGCGCGTGTTGTCGCCGATCGAAGTGGGCGTCAGGTCGAGCGTGTCATAGGTGACGCCGTTGGGCAGCGTCTCGCGATAGACGTCGACGGGACGGTCGACCTCGGTGATATCGGGATTGTCGATCTGGCCGACCTTTTCGCGCGGCACGGCGGTGCCGTTGATGAAGAGCTGGCCGTCCTTGACCTGGATCTTGTCGCCGGGCAGGCCGACGACGCGCTTGATGTAATCGACGGACGGATCCGGCGGGAACTTGAACACCACCACGTCACCGCGCTTGGGCTCCGAGCCCCAGATGCGGCCTGAGAAAATGTTGGGTCCGAAGGGCAGCGAGTAGCGCGAATAGCCATAGGCCCATTTGGTGACGAACAGATAGTCGCCTTCGAGCAGCGTCGGCCGCATCGAGCCGGACGGGATGGAGAAGGGCTGGAACAGCAGCGTGCGGATCACGAGCGCGAGCAGCAGAGCCTGGATGATGACGGAGAAGGTTTCCCCAAGCCCGCCGGATTTCTTCTGCGATTTTTCAGCCACGCTCATGTCGTCCTCGATTGTGCGTTGGTTGGTATAGAGTCTCGGCGCGCGCTGGGCAACGTCATGCCGCCCGTGGTCAGATGGAATCAATGTGGCGCTTGTTCGGCGGGTACTGCCTCGATGATCACAAAGGCTTGAGCAAGCGGAAAATCGTCGGTGATGGTGAGGTGAATCAACGCGCGATGGCCCTTGGGCAGGATTTTCTCCAGCCTGGCGGCAGCGCCGCCGGTGAGCGCCATGGTCGGCGCGCCGCTGGGCAGATTGACCACGCCCATGTCGCGCCAGAACACGCCCTCGGCCATGCCGGTGCCCAGCGCCTTGGCGCAGGCCTCCTTGGCGGCGAAGCGCTTGGCGTAGGAAGCGGCACGGGCCGCGCGCTTCTCGGACTTCGCCTGCTCGACCTCGGTGTAGATACGCTGGATAAAGCGCTGGCCGTGCCGTTCCAGCGACTTCTCGATGCGTCTGATGTCGATCAGGTCGCTGCCGATGCCGATGATCATTCCGCGGGAACTTCCCGTCCGCCGCGCTTGGCCTTGTCGGCACGTTCGGCCATGCGTTTCTTCCGTTGCTCACGGAACACGGTCATACCCCAGCGGGTGATGCCGTAGAACACAAGGCCGAAGAGCAGTCCGAGCGGCACCGCGCCGATCAACATCGGCTCCAGGATGGGGTGCCACAGCTTGGCGAAGGAAAGCGTGTGCATCATTTCGCCGAGATGCTCGGGCGGCCCGTGCTTGGGCAGGCGCTCATGCAGGATGAGCTTGCCGGTTTCCCAGGACGCGCCCCAGAGCAGCGGGAAGGTCAGCGGATTGCCGAAGAAAACCGCGCCGAGCGCCGCAGCCACCAGATTGCCGGCGATCACCCAGCAGAGCACGGCGGCGATGACGAAGTGGAAGCCAAGCGGGAAGAAGGAGGCGAAAACGCCCGCCGCGACGCCGGCCGCGACGGAATGGGGCGTCGCCTTCAGCCGCAGGATGCGCTTGGAGAAATACTGAACGGAGCGCGAAAAGGAGCGGCGCGGCCACAGGTAAGTACGCACCCGCTCCAGGAGGCCATCAGGCTCTCGGCGTCGAAAAAGCACTCTGTTTCAGTTCCTGGTCCAACATACGCTCCCCTGCCATCGGGGTCGCGCCGACTTATCTTGCGCTTCGAGAGCGCAGGAAGGCAACAAAACTTTGATATAGCGATCGCCAAGCCACGGAACAACGAAACGCCGCCGCGATGGTCTGCCGCAGGCCGTAAGATGGTCTGCCGCAGGCCGTAAAAAGAGCGCCATTCTGGCAAAACTGAGGAGTGAACCGGGAGGCAGGGCCGATGATCATCCCACTTACCACTTTTCGAGTACGCTCGATCACGCTTCAATACATTGAAGTGTAACGATTTTTTGGCCTGTCGTGGAGCCGGATACCTATTTGGGGGTCCGCCGGCGATGATAAACGCGCTCAATACGATAACAGGGCAAAAGTGGTGGCGGCCAGGTGCAGCTGACGATGTTTGGCAGGCATTGGATTTGTGGAGCATCGTCGATTGCGAGGCGGGCACCGAGATAGTCCCAAAAGGAGATGCGGAGCTTTTGGCAGGTTTTGCTAAGGCAGAGGAAGGCATCGCGACAGGAGCGCCCAGCCTCTGAGCGGGTACCGCCGGAGATCTTGCGCCTGATCACCTGGCAGCGGATGTCATTTTCCGAGCCGTTGGTGTGAAGCGGGATCTCAGGCCGATCGAGAACGGTCAACAACTCGGCCTTGTTAGCATGCAGCCTGGTTAGCAGAAGATCAAGCATGGCAAAGCCGGCGCGGCGTTTGAAGATGCGGTCGAAACGGGCCAGCAACTGGGTCTTGCGGCGGCGTGAGGGTTGGCTGCGCGGCGACAAACAAAGGTGAGACCCAGCGTCAATCAGGATGAGACTCTGCGGCGGGGGTGTGACGTAGGGAGGGCGCAGTCCGACCGGAGTTGCACCCCCCGCCGCAGAGCAAATTTTCGGCGTCTGTGATCGCGGTCAGCCCGGCAGTTAGTGATTTTTCTGGATGGAGAATCACCTTTGTGCCGGGTCGCCAGGTAACCGATCATCAGACGAGGCTTTTATGAAGTACCGACAAAATCACTCTGTCGAAGTCGCCGCCGCGAAGGCGTCGATCAGCCGAGCGACAGCCTACCGCATCGAGCACGATCCCCGACTTCCCTGGCAGAAGAAGCAGCCCCCGCGGGTGCCGTCGCCTCGATCCGCTCGAGCATATCTTTGACGCCGAAGTCGCTCCGCTTCTCGAGGCCGCTCCTGGGATCCGGGCGGTCGCGGTTTGTGACGAGATGCTGCGGCGGCATCCGGAGTTGTCCGTAGGCATTCACCGCACGCTTGAGCAGCGCATCCGGTCATGGCGAGCCGTTCACGGTCAGGAACAGGAGGGATCTTCCGCCAGACCCATGAACCCGGCCGGCGGGGGCTTTCGGATTTTACCGACATGAGCAACCTCGGCGTGACGATCGCCGGTGAGCCGCTCGATCATCTGCTCTATCACTTCCGGCTCGTCTGGTCGGGCTTCGAGCACGCCCATGTCATCCTTGGCGGCGAGAGCTTCGTCGCTCTGGCGGAAGGTCTGCAGAACGCGCTGGGGTCGGTCGGCGGCGCGCCGCTCTATCATCGCAGCGACAGCCTATCGGCCGCCTTCCGCAACCTCGTTGCCGATGCCAAGGCCGATCTCACGCATCGCTATGAGGAACTGTGCGCCCGTTACCGAATGCCCCCGACCCGCAACCGCCGCGCAGCGCCGCTGGCGGCAATGGCCACGCCTTCACCTATCCGGCTGGGTGCTTCCTATATCCTGATGCTGACGGCGTTCCTGGTGGACAATGGACAGGTTCTACCGGGCTGGCGGGAGCTTCCCCACACTGCCCTGTGGTTTGAGCCAAGCGTGCTCGGGCTGCCGTTTTTGATCGATGTGCTGTTCAGGCATCTGCTGGTCGTTGATTACGACCAACTCCGCTGGCGACAGAATCCAAACTGAGGCAATACCCGTCTCCGTCTTTGCATGACGATCACTATCGCCCAAGGCCAGACGTCAACCAATCGCCGGTGGAACGCACATGTTCAGATTGTGAACAGGGAACCCCCATTTCGGCCCGTAGTCTCCGTGGCGATTCCGCAATTTTTACGGCTGAGTTGTCCGACTGCAGAGTTCACAGATATCTATCTATTGTGTTAACTTCTGTTTCTTCTCCATCTCGAAATACTCTTCAATTGCACGGTCATACTCCGCGCGATCTTCTCGGTTCATATTCCTGTATCCGTCTTCGTTTACCATAAAGCCAGTCTTTTCATACGCATATACAAAATGTTTAGGAGTACCGGCGACCAGCATAGCCTTCTTAATTGTCGACTTTATTTCTTCCTCGCTCAGTTGGATGGGAACATCAGAATTGTCAACAAAGAAGACTTGGTAATCTCGACTTTGTTCTCGGCCAAACTTCTTTATGAACGCTTTTCGCCGTTTCCGCAAAATCTTCTCCGCCGCAGAACTCAACCTTATTTTTCGAGACATCTTTTCCTCCTATCAAACTGGCTTCCCGACCGGAATCTCTACCAAACGTCGCGACGCTCAGGGCATTCATGTCTGAAATTGGGGATAGAGACACACGGGCCCGGCGGGCGGCGCGCCGACTTGAGCGGCCCCGCCACCATGTGAGTCGATCCATTCAAGCTGGTCCTGAGCCGAATTTGTCGAGGTCTCGTGGATAGTCGCTCTTGGTCTTCTCCTTGAGGCTCAGCGTCGCGAACTTATGGTCAAGCAGGGCGAACAGGTCCAAATCCCCCACCGCTCTCACCCTCCGCTTCCAATGTGGCCTTCTGAGGAGGATGACCTTTGTTGTCGTTAGCCGCGCGCGATTCTTCGAAATGCTATCGCGCAACCTGCCGGCCGAGCAGGCGGGCAATGGACAGGACAGCTCGTTCAGCCATGTCCCGTTCCGACATGTCGGCGCTGTCACTAACGCCTGTATTGCCGTTCGCAGGCTTGGCGTCGTCCACCATGGCGCACCTGTTCTTCCATGAAGATCAGGAGCATTGAGCGAAGGGATGATCAGCAAGTCAAGTCCAGCTGCCGCGCGGTCGTAGTGTAGCGTGCAAATACTTGAGCAATGCGCTGCGGCTGCAGCCCTCGCTTTTGGACGAGGCCCGGAAGGTGGCGGAAAGCGAAGGCGTGCCGCTCAACCAGCTCATCAACGTGGCTGTTGCCGAAAAGCTCTCGGCGCTGCGGACGGAAAGCTACTTTTGGGGAACGGGCTTCCCGTGCGGACATCCCCAAGGCGCACACAATCCTGAAGCGAGCCGGCAAAGGCAAAGCGCCGGTCAAGGGTGATGAACTTCCGGAGTAAGATGACTTTAGGGACGGAGCGGTCCTGCTCATTTCGGCAGCTGGTCTATTTCCCAAAACTGCGCCGAGCCCGCGGTGGCTTGTCAGGGACGCCCGAGGCGGCGAAACGGAACAGGGCCCAACTCTGCATGGCGGCAATCAATGAAAAGGACGCAAGCGAGCCTTTAGCACTATCAGTTCAGGCTCGGCTTCCGAAGAGCCCGCCTGAAGACAATCAAATACTTGAAACCAGAAGCGATATTCCGGCATATCGCCCTTGCAATTCGCCGCCAGGGCGCCCCAGGCGATCGCCGTTACTGCCAAATCGCCCACAACGCTCTTGCCGCGTCGGCGACTTCGATAACGGACCACTCGCCAAGCAACGCGGCACTATCGGCAGTCTCCCGGTGACAACGAGAATCGTCGATTATAATAGGCGATCCACCGGCTGGCTTTTTCATGCTGTGCCTCCATCCGCCTCGGCCCAGACGCGCAACCTTCTACCTTCCCGTTTTCGAGCCGGTTTCGATTGGAGCATCTCGCTTGCAAGCATCTGTTCAGGAACGAGCCTCTGGCCGATGCGAATGACATCATCGAGTGTCGAGCGGATCTGCGGCCAGGGAAACTCAATGCTGTCTTCGGAAACTTCTCCTTCCCTCAGCACGGCATCAAGCTTGGCTGCCACACCGGCAAGGGAAGCAGCGGGGGTCTCGGACAACATTTCAAGCATGTCTTCGGCCCGGTCGGCTGACTCCCGCTCGGCGTGCAGCGCGGCGGAATAGCCGATTTCCCTGTCGGCGGCATCCCAGCGCGCCTGATGAGCCGCAAAATCGGCTTCGGCCTTCGCGCGCGTTGCCTCATCTTCCGGGCAAAGATCGAGCACTTCCTGAAGCGCCCCGCGTGAATGCAGCGTCACGCTTTCACCGTCGCGCAGCCGGATGGTCGCACAAGGAAAGCCAACGGATTCGGCCAGTTTCCGCTCCAGGCGTTGCTGCTGACGGCAAAGCCGCTCAGCCTGCTGATGGGCCGCCTGCCATTTGCGCCACACTGCCACCGCGGGATCGGTGGGTTCGTCCTTCTCTAAATCGTTGCGGGCAGCCGCTGTTGGCTGCCATGCCGCCATTGCAATTGCCGTTCCCGTAAGTACCCTCCTGCGGGTGACGAGAGGCAAAGTCGTGGTATTGTCGGAATCACCCATGATCCGAGCTCCCAATAGCTAGGGTTGTGATCAGGCTGCTGGGTGGTCGTAACACCATCAGCAGCCGCTTTTAAGCCAGCCTATAATCGTATCAGGGATACGATAATTCGACCGAAAGCCCGGATCAACAAAAATCGTATCAATGTTACGAAATGAATGTCGTTCAATGTAAAATGGCGCGTGTGGCGCTCGGCTGGGGAACCAGAGACTTGGCTCGTAACGCAGGCGTCTCACCTGATACCATTGCCCGTTTTGAGCGAGGCGAAGAACTTAAAACGTCAACCGTTGCGACGATTCGGGCCACGTTTGAGGCAGCTGGAATCGAATTTATCCCAGAAAATGGAGGTGGACCTGGCGTCCGGCTATCCCGTCGGCTGGACGGCAAATGATGCCTAGCAGTAGTTACTGCTCCTTTGACCCATGGCACAGATTTGCTGTAATTGACTCTGAGTGCCTTCATCTGAGAACGGCACGAGTGCATACACAATCTCCATTCGATAGGCTTTGCGCTATGCAGCTTGGTCTGAATTGACCGAAAAGAAGGCTATGCCAGATACTCGCTGACCTCGACCAGATTGTCGTCGGGATCGCGGAAATAGACCGACATCATCCTGCCGCAGGCGCCGATGCGCTCGACCGGACCGACTTCGATCGCCACGCTGTTGGCCTCGAGGCCGGCGCGGATATCGGAAAGAGACACCGCCGCGACGAGGCAGAAATCGCCGGAGCCCGGCGTCGGCGCCTTCGCCTTCGGCTCGAAGGTGCGGCCGACCTCGTGAAGGTTGATCTTCTGCGATCCGAAGAGAAGCGCGGTCGGCCGGTTCGGTTCATCCAGCCGCCGCATGCCGAGCACGCGCTGGTAGAAATCGCAGGCCGCTTCGACCGAGCGGACCGTCAGCACGAAATGATCGATGCCGGCGATCATCTTGGACCTCAAATGTTCCGGCTGCCGGGTTTGACGGCTGGGATGGCGGCAAGCTCCGGCGGCAGGCGGTCCGGCGGATAGGCCGGCACTTCATATTCGGCAAGTGCGATCAGCGGCACGCCGACATCGGTCTTGCCGGCCGAGCGGTCGATGATGCAGGCGGCGGCCACCACCTCGGCGCCCAGCTCGCGCAAGCAGTCGATGGTCTCGCGGATGGAAAGACCTGTGGTGACGATGTCCTCGACGATGACAACCCGCGATCCCTTGTCGATCTCGAAGCGGCGCAGCTTGAACTCGCCCCCTTCCCGCTCGACCCAGATCGCCGGCGCACCGAGATGGCGCGAGGTCTCGTAAGCCGGGATCAGGCCGCCGATCGCCGGACCGACGATATAGTCGATCCTGCCCGGCACCGCTTTGCGGATCTTCTCTGCCAGCGCCTTGCACAAGCGCTCGGTCTTGTCGGCATGCATGAAGACGCGCGCCTTCTGCAGGAAGATTGGACTGCGCAGTCCAGACGTCAGGATGAAATGGCCTTCGAGAACCGCGCCGGCCTCGCGGAAAATGCCCAACACTTCGTCGGTATTCATCTCGTTCCCCAGTGACAGATCGTAAACTAGCCGTTCACGCGACGCGCATCGCTGACGCTCGAATTGTCCTTGAGCTGCGACAGCAGCCGGTTGAGGTGCTTCAGGTCCCAGACCTCGAGGTCGATCAGCATCTCGGTGAAATCGGGCGCGGTGCGCACCATCGACAGCGTGTGGATGTTGGCATCGTTGGACGCGACGACCTGCGCTATGTCGGCGAGCGATCCCGGCGCATTGATGGCGGTGACCGAGATACGGGCCGGAAAGCGCTCCTTGGTGCGCTCGTCGATGTCCCAGCGCACGTCGATCCAGCGCTCGGGCTGGTCGTCGAAGGCCTGCAGGGCCGGCGACTGGATCGGATAGATGGTGATGCCGGTTCCCGGCTGGATGATACCGACGATGCGGTCGCCGGGCACCGCCCCTTCCGGCGCGAAGCGCACCGGCAGGTCGCCGCGCACGCCGCGGATGGGCACCGCGCCGTCGCGCTGCTGGTCCTTGCCCTTGCGCGCGGCGCGGCCCGGCATCTGGAAGAGCATGCCGGCGGCGTTGCGGATCTTCGACCAGCCCTCCTCGCGCTGCTTGGGCGCCGCGACCGTGACGCGCTCGTCCTTGTAGTCGGGGAAAACCGCCTTCATGACGTCGGTCGATGCAAGCTCGCCACGCCCGACGGAGGCCAGCACGTCCTCGATGTCCTTGCGCGCCAGCCGGTGCAGCACCGGCTTCAGGCTTTCCTTGGTGAAGTTCTTGCCGGCGCGCTCGAAGGCGCGTTCGAGGATGCGGGCGCCGAGCCCGGAATATTGCTTGCGGATGGCGTTCTTGGTGGCGCGGCGGATGGCGGCGCGCGCCTTACCGGTGACGACGACCGATTCCCAGGCGGCCGGCGGCACCTGCGCCTTGGAGCGGATGATCTCGACCTCGTCGCCGTTCTTCAATTCCGTCATCAGCGGCATGATGCGGCCGTTGACCTTGGCGCCTACGCAGGTGTCGCCGACATCGGTGTGTACGGCGTACGCAAAGTCGATTGGGGTGGCGCCGCGCGGCAGCGCGATCAGCATGCCCTTGGGCGTGAAGCAGAACACCTGGTCCTGGAACAGCTCCAGCTTGGTGTTTTCCAGGAAATCCTCGGGGTTGTCGCCTTCGGCCAATTGCTCGATGGTGCGGCGCAGCCAGGCATAGGCGTTGGTCTCCTTGGAGATCGCGTGCGCGGCTCCATTCGTCTTTCCGCCGGTATCCTTGTAGATCGAGTGCGCGGCGACGCCGTATTCGGCGATCTTGTTCATCTCGCGGGTGCGTATCTGCAATTCGACGCGCTGGCGCGACGGACCGACGATGGTGGTGTGGATGGAACGGTAGTCGTTCTGCTTTGGCGTCGAGATGTAGTCCTTGAAGCGGCCGGGCACCATCGACCAGGTGGTGTGGATGGCGCCGAGCGCGCGGTAGCAGTCCTCGACCGTGTCTACCACGACACGGAAGCCGAAGATGTCGGACAGTTGCTCGAAGGAAAGCGCCTTGGCCTCCATCTTGCGGAATACCGACCACGGCTTCTTCTGCCGGCTTTTGACGCTGGCTTTGATCGCATGCTTTTCGAACAGGCCCGACAGCGCCTTCTCGATCTCGTCCAGCACGCCTTTGTTGCGCTCGAAGATTTCAGCCAGCCGCGCGGTGACGGCGCGATAGGCCTCCGGATTGATGTAGTGGAAGGCGATCTCTTCCAGCTCTTCGCGCATGCCTTGCATGCCCATGCGCCCTGCGAGCGGCGCATAGATGTCCATCGTCTCCTCGGCAATGCGCAGGCGCTTGGACTCGGGCATATGGTCGAGCGTGCGCATATTGTGCAGGCGGTCAGCGAGCTTGACCAGGAGAACGCGGATATCCTCGGAGATCGCCAGCAGCAGCTTGCGCAGGTTCTCCGCCTGCTCGGCCTTCTTGGAGACGAGGTCGAGCTTCTTCAGCTTGGTCAGGCCCTCGACCAGCTTGCCCATTTCGGGGCCGAACAATTCATCGATCTCGGCCCGGGTCGCGGTCGTGTCCTCGATCGTGTCGTGCAAAAGGGCAACCGCGATGGTCGCCTCGTCCATATGCATCTCGGTGAGGATGGCGGCGACTTCCAGCGGGTGCGAGAAATAGGGATCGCCCGAGGCGCGCTTCTGGTGGCCATGCTTCTGCATGGCGTAGACATAGGCCTTGTTGAGCAGCGCCTCGTTGACGTCAGGCTTGTAGCGCTGCACGCGCTCGACAAGCTCATACTGACGCATCATGGGCGGAATCTCGCGGTGCGGAAATGATTGATGCGCCGCACCGAGGTGCGACGCATCCCATAGATAGCCACGAAACCGACGATACGGAAGTGCCGGATGCTTGATCCAGGCCGGTTCCGGTTGCCTTAGTAGTCGTCGCTCTTTTCCGGGGGTACCAGACCCTCGATGCCGGCGAGCAGGTCTTCCTCGCTCATGCGGTCGAAGGCGATGTTCTCTTCGGCATCGTCGGTGTCGGCGGCGGCGGTGGCGGCGCCGGTCTGATCGGCGATCGCCTCGCCATCGGCTTCCGGCTCGTCGACCTCGACATGCTTCTGCAGCGAGTGGATCAGGTCCTCCTTGAGGTCGTCGGGCGACAGCGTCTCCTCGGCGATCTCGCGCAGCGCAATGACGGGATTCTTGTCATTGTCGCGAGGAACAGTGATCTGCGCGCCCTGGCTGATCTGGCGGGCACGGTGGCCGGCGAGCAGCACGAGCTCGAAACGGTTATCGACCTTGTCGATACAATCTTCAACGGTTACGCGGGCCATGGACTGCCCCTTTCATGCGTGGATTTGATGGAAAACTGGCGGGCTCCATAACCCGGACGCCGCCGAAACACAAGCTTTATGGCGGCAGCGACCAAAGCACGATCGCTTGCCCGGCTCAACAACTGCCCTGCCGTTCGACATAGTGCCGATCACAATTGCTTGCAATCCGCGTCCGCGCCCTTGGATATCCATAAATCTGGCGTTATCTCGAATGGGACGGCAAAGAGGGATCATTATCGGGCCTGACCGTCATGTGCATTTAGACCGCCAGAAATTTTCGAAAGGGATGTTTTTCAATGTTCGATCCCCGTGAAAAGATCGCTCTTTTCATCGACGGCGCCAATCTCTACGCCACATCGCGGGCGCTGGGCTTCGACATCGACTACCGCAAGCTTCTGTCGAGCTTCCAGAAGCGCGGCTA
Source organism: Mesorhizobium silamurunense (assembly GCF_014843905.1). NCBI lineage: Bacteria > Pseudomonadati > Pseudomonadota > Alphaproteobacteria > Hyphomicrobiales > Phyllobacteriaceae > Mesorhizobium > Mesorhizobium silamurunense. Next base: position 46,509 of record NZ_LPVS01000018.1, read on the forward strand.
CCTGCTCAGGGCCTACTACTACACGGCGTTGGTCGAGGATCAGGAATACTCCTCGATCCGGCCGCTGATCGACTGGCTGGACTATAACGGCTTCAAGGTGGTGACCAAGCCCGCCAAGGAATTCACCGACTCGACCGGCCGCCGCAAGATCAAGGGCAACATGGACATCGAGCTGACCGTCGATGCGCTGGAGCTTGCCGATGTCGTCGACCACTATGTCATCTTCTCCGGCGACGGCGATTTCCGCACGCTGGTCGAGGCGCTGCAGCGCCGCGGCCGCAAGGTCTCGATCATCTCGACCATGGCCTCGCAGCCACCGATGATCTCCGACGACCTGCGCCGCCAGGCCGACCATTTCATCGACCTGATGACGCTGAAGAACGAGGTCGGCCGCGATCCATCGGAGCGGCCGGTCCGCCGGCCCGAGCCGGCTGAAGCCGACGAGGACGATTATTGAGAGCGGCGGCCTTGAGCGCCGCGCCCTCCCCTGAACCCAGCCGTGACTGTCCGCTCTGCCCGCGGCTGCATGACTTCATCGCCGGCTGGCGCCAGCGCGAGCCAGACTGGTTCAACGCGCCGGTGCCGACCTTCCTGCCGCCGGAGGGCGAGGCTTCGGTCAAGCTGCTCATTGTCGGGCTGGCGCCTGGGCTGCGCGGCGCCAATCGCACCGGGCGTCCCTTCACCGGCGACTATGCCGGCGACCTGCTCTATGGCACGCTGATCGCGCAAGGCCTGGCGCGCGGCGAATTCAAGGCGAGCCCGGATGACGGGCTGGAACTCATCGGCACCGCGATCACCAATGCCGTGCGCTGCGTGCCGCCGGAGAACAAGCCGATAGGCGCCGAGATCGCCACCTGCCGCACCTTCCTCAAGCCGACGATCGCGCGCTTCCCCAATTTGCGCGCCATCCTGACGCTGGGCTCGATCGCGCATCAGTCGACGGTGCGGGCGCTGGGGGGAAGCGTCGCCGCTCTTCCGTTCCGCCACGGCGGACGCCAGGAGGCCGGCGGCATCACGCTGTTTTCCAGCTATCACTGCTCGCGCTACAACACCAACACCGGGGTGCTGACGGAAGACATGTTCGTCAACGTCTTCAAGGAGATCGCGGCGTTCCTGCAAGGCTGACGAGACAGCCGGCCGGGTTTCATACCGGCAACAGCGCGTCGGGTTTCACATCGCCGATTGAGGCATAGGTGTGCGTCTCCTTTACGCCCGGCAGCGGCAGGATGACCCGCTTCAGAAAATCCTGATAGGCGCCCATTTCCGAAATACGAGCCTTCACCAGATAGTCGAAGCCGCCGACGACCATATGGCATTCCAGAACCTCGGGCGCCCTGCTCACGGCCTCGGCGAAGCGATCGAAAATATGAGGTGCCGTGTGATCGAGCCGCACCTCGATGAACACAAGAGTGCCGCGGCCGATCTTTCGCGGATCGAGCACGGCCCTGACCGCGGTGATGAAGCCCTCACGAAACAGACGCTTCACTCGCTGACTGGCGCCGGTTGGCGAGAGGCCGACTCGGGCAGCGAGATCGAGAGTCGTGCGCCGCCCGTCCTCCTGCAGCAGCCGAAGGAGGCTGCGGTCGATATTGTCGAGATCGCCTTCTTCAGGATTCACGCCGGAAATGCCTTTCATTGGTGAATCTCACGTAAATCTTACGAAAGTAGCGTATTTTATCGCGGATTTTTCAGCAATAGCCTGTGCTTCACCAAGACCGACGGGCAGGTACGAAGATGGCACGGGACCACAATACGAGGCTGGCGATTATCGCGGGCTTGGCCATGATCGGCATCTACGCCGTGCAATTTGTTGCCGCCCGCTTCAGTCTCAGGGAACATCTGACGTCAACCGATCTGGCAGCCCTGCGTTTCGTCGGCGCCGGCATGGTCTTGCTGCCGATCGCCTGTCGAAGCGGCACGGCAGCGATGCAGGTGTTGGGTTGGAAGCGCGCCCTGGCGCTTGCGACACTGGCCGGATTGCCATATCCGATCATCATCAATTGGGGCCTGACCTATGCGCCTGCCGCGCATGGCGCGGCGCTCTGTCCAGCGTCGATTGTCTCCTTCTCGTTCTTGCAGTCAAAAATCGCGACCACCGACAAAGCCTCACGTCAACGAACCGTCGGCGTCGTCGTGATCATTGCCGGCCTGATGCTGTTCATTTCGCCAGAACAGGCAGGCATCGGCGTGAGGAACGTATTCTTCGGCGATCTCCTGTTCATCGGATCGGGTGCGATGTTTGCCAGCTACGCCGTGCTCGTGCGGCGATGGCGCGTCGATCCGGTGATGGCGACAGCCAGCGTCGTGCTTCTGTCATGCCTGCCGCTGCCGCTTGTCTACCTATTTGCGCCGACCGGCCTTCATGCAGCCCCGGCCGCCGAAATCGCCAGCCAGATCGTCATCCAAGGATTTCTGGCAGGTGCGGCCGCCATGTTTCTCTACACCTTTATCGTCCGGCAGTTGGGATCGCAGACAGCATCGCTGTTCATGCCCTGCGTGCCGATCGTGACTGTCATCGTCGGCATAGCGGTGCTCGGTGAAACGCCGACAAGCGTCCAGCTTGCTGCCATCGCAATCATGGCAGCCGGCATGGCATTATCAGCTTTCGCCAAACCCAGGGCCAAGGCCGCCCTGCCGTGAGGCGCTGCGAGCGGCTAGCGGTTGGAACAAACCCGTGCAGGCGATCACGGCGTTCCTGAAGAGCTAGATTCAGGCGCCGGGGCAAACAGTTCGGTAAGCCTCGCCGGTCCGCCCTTCAGCACATTCAAGTCGACATCGCCATCGATGCCGTCGACACGGCCCGTGTCGAGATATTGCCAATAGACCCAGCCGTCGTCGTTCAGCGGCCCGCGCAGAGAGCGCAGCCAGCGCTGGCGAACCGCGATATGAGCAGAATAGGTCGGCGCCATCTCGTCGGTGATATAGATGATGGCCGGCTTGCCGTAGATCGCCTCGACCGGTCCCAGAAATGCAAGGAGTTCCGCGTTGAGCTCGGCAGGCGACGGGCGTCGCGGACAATTGCCGTGGAATTCGATGTCGACGACCGGCGGCAGAAGCTGCTCGCCGCGCGGCACGACCGAGATGAAGTTCTTGGCCTGATCGGCGCCCGGGCGACAGAAGGTGAAGAAATGATAGGCGCCGACGGCGAGGCCCGCCGCGCGGGCCTGGCGCAAATTCTCGGCAAAGGCATCATCGACATGGTCGCCACCCTCCGTCGCCTTGATGATGGCGAAGGCGACATCGTCGGCCGCGACGCGCGGCCAGTCGATCCTGCCCTGGTGATGCGAGACGTCGATGCCCCTGATGGGAAATTCGCCGCGATCCGGCGGAAAAGCGCGAGGCCGGAAAAAGCCTTCTGCCCAGATGGCAAGCGCCAGAAAGACGAAAGCCAGGACCAGGACAATCAAGCTGTTCCTCAAGCCTCAGCTCCCTGCCCGGCATCGCTGGCTGTCTTACCCGCGCTCCTTGAGGAGCCGCCCCTTCTCGCGGGACCAGTCGCGCTGCTTTTCCGCCTCGCGCTTGTCGTGCAGCTTCTTGCCGCGGGCGATCGCCAGCAGCAGCTTGGCGCGGCCGCGATCGTTGAAATAGATTTTCAGCGGCACCAGCGTCATGCCTTCGCGCTCGACGCTCTGCGACAGCTTGGCCATCTCGCGCTTGCTGACGAGCAGCTTGCGACGCCGGCGCGGCTCATGGTTGAAGCGGTTGGCCTGGAGATATTCCGGCAAATAGGAATTGATCAGCCAGATCTCGCCGCCTTCGGCCGAGGCGTAGCTTTCCTGGATGTTGGCCTGGCCCTGACGCAGCGACTTGACCTCGGTGCCGGTCAGCACCAGGCCGGTCTCGATCGTGTCGAGCACCTCGTAGGAAAAGCGCGCCTTGCGGTTTTCGGCGACCGTCCTGTTGTTGGGGTCGGCTTTCTTGACTTGATTCATAATGCGGAGAGGTGGCGCCTCATCCCTAGTTTATCAAGCCGGCATGCTTCAGTGCGGCGTCGAGCTTCTCGGCGGTCGAAGCTTCGACCGTCACCAGCGGCGAGCGGACCACGTTCTCGACCTTGCCCAGCTTCGACAGCGCGTATTTGGCGCCGGACACGCCGGGCTCCATAAAGATCGCCTTGTGCAGCGGCAACAGACGATCCTGCAGCTCGAGCGCCTTGGCGCTGTCGCCGGAGAGCGTGGCTTCCTGGAACTCGGCGCAAAGGCGCGGCGCGACGTTCGAGGTCACCGAGATGCAGCCGACGCCGCCGTGCGCGTTGAAGCCAAGCGCGGAGGCATCCTCGCCGGAAAGCTGGATGAAATCCTTGCCGCAGGTCATGCGCTGTTCCGAGACTCGCTCGACCTTGCCGGTCGCATCCTTGACGCCGGCGATGTTCTTGAAGTCATGGCGCAGCCGGCCCATCGTCTCCGGCGTCATGTCGATCACCGAGCGCGGCGGGATGTTGTAGATGATGATCGGCAGCCTAGTCGCCTTGGCGACAGCGGCGAAATGTTCGTAGAGGCCGCGCTGGGTCGGCTTGTTGTAATAAGGCGTGACGACGAGTGCTGCATCGGCGCCTGCCTTTTCGGCATATTGCACCAGCCCGACGGCTTCCTCGGTGTTGTTGGAGCCGGCGCCGGCCACCACCGGAACCCTGCCCTTGGCGACCTCGATGCAGAGCTTGACGACATGGCGGTGCTCGTCATGCGACAGCGTCGGCGACTCGCCGGTGGTGCCGACCGGGACGAGGCCCTTGGTGCCCTCGGCGATCTGCCATTCGACAAACGCCCGAAAGGCTTTCTCGTCGAAACGCCCGCTCTTTTCGAACGGTGTGACGAGCGCGGTCAGCGAGCCTCTCAGCATATTGTCCAAACTCCTTTGGAACTTAATCGGGGGAACCTATCGGGTTTCGTCGATCGGTTTGTTTGCGCGCCTTCTAACCGAAAGCGAAGCCGCGCACCATAGTCTCGACACGGTTCAGCGGCAAGCATCGCCATAGTACCAGCAAGCGCATTTCGAACGGCCTCGATAACCTTTTGTTTACGAGCCTTTCACGACCTAAGTTTAGGCTCCCCGCGGGGCTTCGAGTGTCCCAGCCTGCTGGTGGTGTGCTAGGATGGAATAATGCCGACGAGGGGGCCTCACCTCTTAGCGCTTTTCAGCGTGATCGTCGCGCTGATGCCGGGGATGGCGATCGGCGGCAGCGGGGATGTGCGCATGGCTGTGGCGATCCCGGCGCCTGCAGCACCTCAGGCGCCAGGCCAGACGCAGCCTTCCCCGCCTCCGGCCAGCATTGCTCAATTGAAGGGCGGCCTCGACGCGCTCGGCGCCAACGACATTGCCGGCGCGCGCAATGCCCGCGACTCATTGCCGGCAACGTCGCTCGACCGGCACATCCTGGCCTGGGCGATCGCGCTTTATGGCGGCGACAAGGTGCCGAGCGGCGAGATTGCCGATGCCGCCAAGATGCTGCCGGGATGGCCGGGCACGATAGTGCTGCGCAAGAACAGCGAGCGCGCGCTCTACCGCGAGAACCCGCCGCCGCAAGTGGTGGTGAACGCCTTCGGCCGCAGCCAGCCGCTGACGCCGGAGGGAGTGATGATCCTCGCGCGCTCGCAGGTGGCGCTGGGCAATGCCGCGGCGGCGCGCGCCACGCTGGTGCCTTTCTGGCGCAGCGAGAAGCTGGAAGCCAAGGACGAGAGCGCCTTCATCAAGGAATTCGGCGCGCTGATCCCGGCCACCGACCACCGCTACCGCATGGAGCGCATGTTCTATGCCGACAAGCCGGACTCGGCGCTACGCGTCGCCGGCCTAGCCGGAGCGCAACAACTGGCAGACGCCTGGGCAGCCGCCGACAGGGGCGACAAGAACACGGCCAAATTGTTGAAGGCGGTACCTGCGGCGCAACGTTCTGCCGGCTATTTCTTCGCCGAGGCCGAATATCTGCGCAAGCAGCAGAAGTTTGCGGACGCCGCTGCCATCGTGATGAAAGCGCCGACCGACCGCGATTCGCTTGTCGATCCCGACGCATGGTGGGTGGAGCGCCGTGTTCTTTCGCGCGGGCTGGTCGACCAGGGCGACATGAAGACTGCCTACAGAATTGTCTCCGTGCATGCGGCCGAGAGCCCGGCCAGCGCCGCCGAAGCCGAGTTCCATGCCGGCTGGTACGCGCTGCGCGGCCTGAACGATCCGTCGACCGCGGCCGCGCATTTTTCGCGCATCGCCGACACGGCGCAGGGACCGGTATCGCTGTCGCGCGCCTATTACTGGCTTGGCCGCGCCGCGGAAGTCGGCAGTCCGGGCAACGCTAAAGATTACTTCACCCGCGCGGCCGCTTACGGCACGACCTTCTACGGCCAGCTCGCAGGCGAGCGCGTGGGCCTCAGGGCCCTCAACATCGTCTATCCGAAACCGAGCGCGGCCGACCGCCAAAGCTTCGAGGGCCGCGAGGCCGTGAGCGCGATCAAGCGACTGCAGGAGGCGGGCTACGACCGCTATGCCGAAACGCTCTACCGCGACCTTGCAGGACAACTGACCAGTCCGGGTGAACTGGCGCTGCTGGCGGTGCTCGCCGAAAAGCAGGGCAACCATTTCATGGCGCTCAAGATCGGCAAGATCGCCGCGGCGCGCGGCATCGATGTCGGCGCCCTGTCGCATCCTCTCGGCGTCATCCCCGATTCGGCCAATATCTCCGGCTCCGGCAAGGCGCTCGCCTATGCCATCGCCCGCCAGGAGAGCGAGTTCAACATCGGGGCGATTTCCAGCGCCGGGGCGCGCGGCCTTTTGCAATTGATGCCGGGCACCGCCAAGCAACTGGCGAAGAAGGCCGGCATGACCTTCTCGCAGGCGCGGCTGACGACCGATGCCGGCTACAACGCGACGCTTGGTTCAGCCTTCCTCGGCGAGCAGCTCGACCGCTTCAACGGCTCCTATGTGCTGACCTTCGCCGGCTACAATGCCGGCCCCAACCGCGCCGCCCAATGGGTGGCGAAATACGGCGACCCGCGCGGCAAGGACGTGGATGCCGTGGTCGACTGGATCGAGCGGATTCCCTACACGGAAACAAGAAGCTACGTGCAGCGCGTGATGGAGAATTACGAGGTCTACAAGATGCGTATTTCAGGCAAATACGACATCGTGGGCGATCTGGTGAACGGGCGGAGTTGAAGGCCCCCCTCTCCCCTTGCGGGAGAAGGTGGATCGGCGCGTAGCGCCGAGACGGATGAGGGGTGTTGGACGGATCGCCGTCCTTGCCAAGCTGGAGTACCCCTCATCCGTCGCCTTCGGCGACACCTTCTCCCACAAGGGGAGAAGGAGGCGCCTCAGTGATTTGACCATTTCTGCCCCCGCCTGTAGCTCTCTGCCGACCCAGAGAGGAACAGCGCCCCGATGGCAAGTGACGGTTTTTCCGACTTCTTCTATGCCGCGCCTGACGGTCTCAAGCTCCATGCCCGGATCTACGGCGAGGCGAACAGCGATGGCTGGCCGGTCGTCTGCCTGCCCGGCCTCACGCGCAATGCCCGCGACTTCCATGCGCTCGCGCTCCACCTTTCGAGCAACGCGAGGACACCGCGCAAAGTCGTCGCCTTCGATTATCGCGGCCGCGGCCAATCCGACTACGATCCCGACATCGGCCACTACAATGTCGGTGTCGAAGCCGGCGATGTGCTCGCCGGCCTGTCGGAGTTGGGCATCGAAGAGGCTGCCTTCATCGGCACCTCGCGCGGCGGGCTGATCATCCACGTGCTCGGCGCGCTGAAGCCGGCGGTTTTGAAGGCTATTGTCCTCAACGACATCGGCCCTGTCGTCGAGGTCGAGGGCATCGCCCACATCCGCTCTTACCTCGACCGGTCGCCGAAGCCGAAGCCGTTCGCCGAGGCGGTCGAAGCGCAGCGGCGCGTGCACGGCGCCAGCTTTCCGGCGCTTACCGACGCCGACTGGGCACGGATGGTGAGCGCCATCTGCCGCGACACGGATGCCGGACTGGTACCCGATTTCGATCCCACCCTGGTCGAAACGCTGGCCGGCGCCGACTTCAGCAAGCCGCTGCCGGATCTCTGGCCGCAGTTCGACGCGCTTGCCGCGGTGCCGATGCTCGCCATTCGCGGCGGCAATTCGAAGCTGTTGTCCGCCGCGACGCTCCAGGAGATGGGAAAGCGTCATCCCGGCATGGAGGCAATCACCGTCGACGGCCAGGGACACGCGCCCTTCCTGGAAACCGGCAACCTGCCGCAGGAGATTGCCTCGTTCCTTGATCGGGCGGAAAGCAAATCAGGCCAAAGTAAAGCCCAAGGCTAAACCAGCTCCAGGCGGGATCAACCCAGTATAGATTCGCGTTGGGCCAGCGCGCGTCTATTTGCCCTTCAGCTCTTGCGGCGCGCCTTCGCCGGCTCTGATCCGCTCTCCTTACGAGCGGCTTTGGCCGGTGACGGCGTGGTCAACGGGGACGCAAACACCGAGTTCTCCGCCAGGCGCGGCGCCTCATCGGCGCGCGGTTTCTCGAGCACGACGACGCAGCCGTCGAGGTCGTTGGTGGCGAGATGCGCGTAACGCATGGTCATCGACAACGTCTGGTGGCCGAGCCACATCTGCACGCGCCGTATGTCGATGCCGCCCTGGACGAGGCGCGAGGCGCAAGTGTGGCGCAGGATATGCGGCACCACCTGCTCGTCAGCGCCGAGACCGACCTCGGCCTTCGCTTCGTTCCAGATGGCGCGGTACTGCGCCTGGGTGAACTTGGTGAACGGACCCTTTGGCCGGCGCCCTTCGGTCGTCGGCGGCAGCTTGATCACCTCCTTGACCCGTTCGGTCATCGGAATGGTGCGGCTGCGACCCGACTTGGTGATCCAGAACGAGACGCGGTGTTCCTGGATGTCGTTCCAGATCAGGCCGAGCGCCTCGCCGAGACGGCAGCCGGTGTCGACCAGGAAGACGAAGAGCCTGTAAGCATCCTCGCTGCGGCTCTTGATGGCGGCGAACAGCCTTGCCTCCTCGTCCCTTTCGAGGAAACGAATCCGCCCCGCCCGCTCCTTCTGGCGGCGGAACTCGGGCAGGCTGTGGATATCTCCCATCTTGTGAGCCTTGCGCAGCAGCTTGCTGAGTGCAGCCATCTTGCGATTGATGGTTGCGTTGCTGTTCCCGCGCTGGCGCAAGGTACCGATAAGACTGTCCAGGGTGTTCTGGTCAAAGGTGCTGAAACGCTCTCCCAGAAGGATCTCGTCTATTTCACCGATGAAAGAGCTGACATTGTATTTATGCCGCCCATCATCCCAGAGTATATCCCGATAAGCTGCAAAAAGCTCCCTGATCCTGTACGACTTTACTTCTCTGATCTTGTTATATGTGTATCGAAAGTTCGAGTTCTGAGAAGAAAAAACCGCAAAGTGACCAGAGGACCCCCCCTCTTGAATCGCTTCGTTCGTCATTTTTTTAGCCCACACCCCCAAGTGGATAGGCACAGCTGCCCGCACGGAAGCGTCCTTTCAAGAGTTTTTGTCCGACAAAATGATTTCATCCACCTCAGCGGCGAATCCCACGAAACCATTTTCACGGACTTCAGCTACCAGTACCCCCTTCTCTTCCTTCGTTTGCCCTCACCCAGTCCCGAAAACAAAACAGCCCGGGCATTGAAGCGCCCGGGCTGGATTTTAACTTGTATAGTACCAGCCCTTAGAAGGAGCGCTGGAAGCGGAGGAAACCGCCGACGCTGTTCTTCTTTTGGAAGGCCAACGGGGAGCTGTCGGTCCAGTTGATACCTTCCTGACCCCAATGCGCCCAGTCCACTTCGGCCGTGACCGTGAGGCCGGGAACGACGTCGTAAGCGACGTTTGCCGCCAGACCGATGTTCTTCTCGTCGTCGGTCGACGCCTGGATGTTGAACGAGGTCTTCTCGTTGAACTTGTAGGTGCCGCCACCCCAGACTGCCCAGTTGCCGCCCCACTGCTTGTAGAAGCCGCGGCCGCCGGCCGGGATCGCCCAGGTCGGGTCGCTGAGATTGTCGTCGGTGCCGTAGCCGGCCATGATGAACAGCGACAGCGCGTCGGAGACATTCACGTCCAAACGGACCTTGCCCAGCGCGTCGGAGACATTCACGTCCAAACGGACCTTGCCTGCCACTTCTTCATAGTTGCTGTCATAGGCGACGACGCCGGTGATGGCGCCCCAGCCCTGCGTCCACTTCACGCCGCCGACGACATGTGGAACGTAGCTGTCGATTGTGCCCTTCACGCCCGAGCCTTCTTCGAGCGAGACGACCGCCGAGAAGCCGTTGCCTGCGTCGAAGTAGTACTGGACGACGTTGGTGTCGAAATCGCCATACGGAACCAGC
>NZ_LPVS01000016.1:0-37531 GCF_014843905.1 Mesorhizobium silamurunense
TGACGACACCACGGAAGGACCGGACGACTTCCGCCCACCATGCCCCTGCTGTGGTGGCCGCATGATCGTGATCGAGGTGTTCGAACGATGGAGGCAGCCGCGCGGGCCGCCACACGGCTTCCCGTCGACCGGGAGCAGCACGCCATGACCCGGCATGGAATGGTTCAGCCTTCAGCTGCAGGCGCTCAGCTTGCGGCAACGGATCGACGCACGTCCATGGTGATTATCGTTGCCGACAGAGCCGCGCCCAGCCGCCCACCGTCCCGACAACACCGCGCCGAGGTGCAACGAAGCGGTCTGTCCGCATTCACCCCAGCCCTTCCCGAAGACGGTCGAGCCATCGCCGACATCTGCCGAAATCCGAAATCCCCATAGTCATCGCCTGTGGCCCGCGGGTTCCTTCCTCGGGGACTTTCGTACGCCTGCCGGCGCCCGAAACTCTTCACGATAGCGGACTGGCTTCTTTCGGAGGAGTAATCGTAACCGCGGACGTTCAGATCCGCCTGAGGCGGTGAATTGCACGAAGCATCGTCAACGGGTCGCAACGGCACATTCGGTGTCGCGCGCAAATTCATGCCGGTTACATAAATCCGTTGCGACGGTCTCGTACATGATGGGGACGGCTTTGTTTTGAGGCAGTCCCTGGAAAAAGGATGGAAAAATGTCCAAGCTCCCCGGCAAGACCGAAACGATCGAAAATGTCGAATCCCCCGCCTTCGACCCGTCCAAAGCTACCGAGCAAGTTCGCGCTGTTGTCGACCAGGGCGTTGAGCAGTCGACGCAAGCGTTTTCCAAATTGAGTTCGGACGCCGAAACGACACAAAAGGCTCTTGAGTCGACCTTTGAAATGGCCAAGACCACCGGCAACGAAGTGTCCCTGAAGATGATTGCGGCTCTGAGAGACAATGCCGAAGCCGGCTTCGCGCACCTTGAGGCTCTGGTTGCCGCGAAGTCGCTGTCCGAGTGCATCGAACTGCAGACCGCTTTCCTTCACAAGCAGATCGAAAAATCCGCTGAACAGGCCAGAGGCCTCAAGGCCGCGATGATGAGAGCTGGCGAGGACATGTCCAAGCCGATCAAGGATGCCTTTGAGAAGGCTTTGAAGGAACGCAAGACTGCCTGATCGCCTCAGGCATCCGAGACCGAAGTCGTGCCTAGTCCCTGGGGTTTATTGCGCCGGTCTTCTTCCATTTGGTCGGACGGGCTTTGGCCGCCCGACCGCGTCGGAGTGATATCGCTGGTTTCTCAGCCCGTCCGCGATAAGTTGCAGAGTGTTCGGCAATCATTAGGACGCACGGGCTCGCCTCACTAAGCGTCGCCGCTCACTCGGCCTGCGATGGCGAATGCCTGTAGGTTTTTGACCTTTCCGTGATCCTGGTCGGCGTTAGCGATAATCGAAAAGAACGCCGCGCGGGCGATGTCTTTCTTTGACGCGTCCGGGTGTTCCCTCCTTGCCGCCTTCAATAGTTGTTTCGGCGTCATATCCGGCGTCACAATCCGCATCAGAGTGTCGCTGATCGTCCTTAATTCCGTTGCATCCATTGGGAAACTCCGTCCCTGGCTCCCCACTAACAATTTTAGCAGAGCGCCTTCGTTAGCTGAAACTAAATTCACGTTACAATGGGAGACGAGCCAGCGCGCGTTCCGGGCGGGTCGGCTGTCTCATTTAGGGCGAAAGCGCTTCGCCGCAACGGCGCAACCAGCCGGCCGGCCGGTGCCGCTCGGAATGGGGAAGCTGTTCCGACAGTTCAGTCTTCCTTCAAATCTTCAGCTTCGTCCTTGAGCTTGGTCCAGTCGGCACCATGCTTCCGCAACAAGGCGCGCGCCTGTTTCGGCGTGACGTCGGCAATTTCCGTCAGGTGCTCTACCTCCAGCTCTTGCCCCTTCACAACGCGGCTCGCCTTCTTCTTTTTTTCTTTGGTAGCCATCACATTTGTCCTTCTCTTGCATCATCGGGTGAACGAGGACCGAGAAGTGTGGTTCCGCTTCGCGCATTGTCGTGTGCCGGCTTGAGGTCCAGCCACAGTTGGTCGAGGCGGGCGGTTGTTTGTGACAGCTTTATGACGCACCATGCAGGTGGGGTCCCTTCGATTGCCGTGAAGCGAGGCGGCGCCGAGGACATCATGCAGGAAACGGAACTGAAGCTCGAGCTTTCGCAATCGGGTGCGCGGTCGCTCCTCAAGAAAAATCCGTTCGCATCCTCGCCCACCATTCTTCAGCAGAGATCCATCTATTTCGATACCTCCGGATGGGACCTGTCCAAGCGCGGCCTATCGTTTCGCATTCGGCAATCGGGAAATGAAAGGATACAGACCGTCAAAGTCGGCGATGGCGCCGCGGCCGGATCGTTCACACGCGAGGAATGGGAGCGACCGGTCGCCGGCGACACACCGGTACTTGACGATCCGCAGATCCGAGACCTGCTTGCAGGGGATGGCCCAAAGCTCGCGCCCTTGTTCGAGGTTCATGTCAAACGGCATCGTTGGAATGTGATCGATGGCGACGATACGGTCGAGGTCGCTCTGGATCTTGGCAAGGTCGTTGCAGCCGATCGCGAGGCGCCGGTCTGCGAGATCGAGTTGGAAAAGAAGGCGGGCTCACCGACAGCGCTGTTTGCGCTCGCCCGGAAAGTCGACCTGATCACGCCGGCGCATCTCGGCGTGCTGAGCAAAGCGGAACGGGGCTATCGTCTGCTTGGTTCGGCTCCTGGTGCCGTGAAATCCGCCGCGACCCCGCTCACTTCCGAGATGAGCGCGGCAACGGCTTTCGCGCGTATCGCAGCGGCATGTCTCAGACAGTTTCGGCTCAATGAAACGGCGCTCGGCTGGTCTCGCGATGCCGACGCCCTGCACCAGGCTCGCGTGTCGCTGCGACGGCTGCGCTCCCTATGCTCGATCTGCAAGTCGCTATTCGACGACAGCCGTTTTGACTACCTGCGAGAAGAATTGAAATGGCTCGCCTCGGAACTTGGCGATGCACGCAATATCGACGTGATGATCGGTCGCGCTTCCAGCGGGGCTCTTTCAAGCCGTCTTCAAGAATCGCGCGACGACGCCTATGCGGCGGTCGAAGCATCGTTCTCCTCAATACGCGCCCGCTCCCTGATGATCGATGTCACTGAGTGGATTTCCATCGGGGACTGGCGAACCCATTCGGACGAAATGTTGCACGAACAGTCGTCAAGGGATTTCGCCTCGGATGTATTTGATAAACTTTGGAAAAAGGTGGCGAAGGGCGGCAGCAATCTCATCGATGCCGATGACGAGACCCGCCATAAAGTGCGCATCGCCGCAAAGAAACTGCGCTATGCGGCCGAGTTCTTCGAGCCGCTTTACAACAGCAAGGCGGAAGCCAAACGCCATCGACGGTTCATCGAGGCGATGAAGGGCCTGCAGGATCATCTCGGCGAACTCAACGATATCGCTACCGCCCCCGATATGCTGGCAGCGCTGGAGCTTTCGGACGTGGCTGGTGCGAAGGATCTCTTCAGCGCCGACGACAAGTCCAAGCTTCTCAAGGATGCCGCGGAAGCACACGACGCCTTTGTCAATACCAGGCGCTTCTGGCGTTGAGGCAGCATGCAGAGGGAGCGACGAAGCTCCAATGCCCGCTTCTGGCGCAACCTCAGCGCAATCCGGGCAGTGTCCGCTAAGCGGCGAAGTCGCACCAGCGGAACGCAGCTGGGGACGTCGAGTTCGGACGCGGCGTACGACCGGACGTCGCTGCGTCCACCTCGTGACGTCTTTGGCGGCAAACAAGAGAAAGCGCGCTCTGTCACGCCACGGCGCGGCTTGGTGAAAATCCGTAACGAAGGCGGTAGCCGTAGGCGCGACGTCGTCGGATCAGGCGCCGCGCGGTGCGGCCGGCAGGTCCAGCAGCCTGGTCACCGCCTTGGCACCCTTGCCCGAAACGCGCGCCGATCCGTCGTCACTGACCTCCACCGTGGCGCCGTTGGAGAAGCTGAGGGACCAGCCGTCGCCTTTTGCACTACGGCGGCGGTCGGTGAGCTCGATGCCGTCGGCAGTGACCAGGGCGACAATCCTGTCGACGTCCATCTTCGTCCTCCGGATACGGCCCTTCAATTGAGGTCGAGCCCGCCGGTAAGATCGCCGAGCGGCGGCTCGCCATGCGCGGCCACGGCCTTGTCGCGCACCACGATGCCATGCAGTACAGGCAGTTCGAAGCGCTCGGTGATCAGGCGCAGGATCGACGTCGTGTCATAGGGCGTGTGATCGACATAGCCGTGTTTGGCGAAAGGCGAAATGATGATCGCGGGGATGCGCGTGCCCGGTCCCCAGCGGTCGCCCTTGGGCGGAGCGACATGATCCCAGATGCCGCCGTTCTCGTCATAGGTGACGACGACCAGCATATGCGGCCATTGCGGACTTTTCTCCAGATGGGCGACGACATCGGCTATATGGCGGTCGCCGGCCTGGATGTCGGCATAGCCGGAATGCTCGTTGAGATTGCCCTGCGGCTTGTAGAAGGAGACCTGCGGCAGGGCGCCGTCGTCGATGGCCTGGATGAAGCTCACGCCGCCGAGCCCCGCGTCGCGCAGATGCTCGCGCCTGGCCTCGGTGCCCGGAGCATAGTTGGCGTAGTAGTTGAACGGCTGGTGATGATACTGGAAATTCGGGGTCGGTGTGTGATTGCCGTGGTCGAGCGAGTATTGCCAGGCGCCCGAATACCACGCCCAGCTGACGTGCTTGAGACTGAGCATGTCGCCGATCGTCGGCTCCGTCTGTGGCGGCAATGTCGTCGGCTTGGCCGGATCCGCCATGCGCGGATCGCCGCCAGGCGCCGGATCGTTGCCGCTCGGCTGGTAAGGCGGCTGCATCGTGTTGACCGCATAGAAATCCGGCGTCAGATTGCCGTCGGAGACGAATTTCGGGATACCGTCGCGCGCCGATTTCGGCGAATTGTCCGCGATCTTCAGCGCTGTGCCGCTATCGTCCGTCACCGAGATCGACGGCTTGGCCGGGTTCTTGTCGGCATCGGGGTAATAAGGCGCGCAGGCGCAGACCAGCCACTGGTGATTGAAGAAAGAGCCGCCGAAGCCGCCCATGAAGAAATGGTCGGCCAGCACGTATTTCTGCGCGACCGCCCACATGTCGGTCTTGGAGGCGTCCCAGTTGCTCATCGGCATGGCGCCTGAATCGGCCCAGGCGACGAACATGTCGTTCTTGCCGCCGTTGATCTGCATCTGGTTCTGATAGTAACGGTGCCATAGATCGTGCGTTGCGACGCTGAGCGGAACGTTGAAACCTTTCGCGTCGTTCACGGTGAAGGGCTCGTTTGGAAGGTGCTCCGTCATCGCCTGCGTCACCGGCGGCGTGACGCCCTTGGCGGTCAGTCCGTCCCAGACCGGCGGCAATTCGGACAGCACCGAGCCGTCGCGGTCACGCTGCTCTAGGCTTTCCTTGCTCGCCTTGTCGATGCCCTCGGCACCGGGGAAATGGCCATAGAGATTATCGAACGCGCGGTTCTCGGCGAAGATGACGACCACCGTTTCTATCTTGGCGATGCCGTCCGGCGGATCGCCGGGCTGCGCCGCGAAAGCGGGAGCCGAAGCGGCAGTGCACAGAGCGAGAGTCGAGGAAAACAGGGCGAGCCCAGAAGATCGCTTCATCGCCATACCTCCCTAGCGCAAAATGAAATGACACCAGCTTCGGTGCATCTTGGCAATAGCCACCGCGCTGGACGGGTAATGCCATTGGGATTACCTTTCCTTCAACCGCAGGATGCGCGGCCAGATCTGGAGGGAGATGCGACCATGACCTTGCAAGATGCGATCGGACGGACGCGCGACAAATGGGGATGGTTCGTGGCACTCGGCGTGCTGCTCCTGATTTTCGGCGGCATCGCCTTCGGCAATCTGTTCATCGCCACCGTCGCTTCGGTCTATGTCGTCGGCTGGCTGATGCTGATGGCCGGCGCCATCGAGATCATCCATGCTTTCGGGGTCAAGACCTGGGGGCGCTTCTTCTATTGGCTGGCGAGCGGCCTGCTCTACGCCGTCGCCGGCTTCTTCGCCTTCGACAACCCGTTGCTTGCCTCGGCGGTGCTGACGTTGCTGCTCGCCATCGCCCTCGTCGCTTCCGGGCTGCTGAGGGCGTGGGTCGCCTTCAATCACCGGCCGGAGCAAGGCTGGGGATGGCTGCTCGCGGCCGCCATCATCACAATCCTGCTTGGCCTGATCATCGCCATGGGCTGGCCGGTCAACAGCCTGTGGGTGCTCGGCATGTTCCTGGCCGTCGACCTGATCTTCCAGGGCTGGAGCTTCATTGCCATCGGCCTGGCGCTGAAGAGGTAGCAGCCCGTCGGTTGTTTTTTACGCAATTCCGGACGGAAAACCGCTAAACACTTTTCCTGGAATTGCTCTAGAAGCAGATCGCGGCGTCCAGCTCGGAAAGCGGGCGAACGCCGGCGAGCAGCGCCCTCGCCTCGGCCTCGTCGAGCTTCATCTGCGCCACCAGCGCATCGAGCCCATCAAACTTCAGCTCGGGGCGCAGATAGCCGAAGAACGACACCTGGCAGATCTCGCCATAGAGATCGCCGGAGAAGTCGAAGACATAGGTTTCGAGCAGCGGCGCGCCATTGTCGTCGACGGTCGGGCGGCGCCCGAAGCTGGCGACGCCATCGTGAAGCGTGCCGTCGGCGCGGCGGAAGCGGACGGCGTAAATGCCTTCCTTCAGAGTGGCTTCCGGCGAAAGCCTCATGTTGGCGGTCGGGAAGCCAAGCGTGCGGCCGAGCTGCTGGCCGCCGATCACCTCGCTCTCGACGGTGAAGCGGTAGCCGAGCAGGCCGGCGGCCTCTGCTACCTCGCCTTCGCAAAGCAAAGCGCGAATGCGGCTCGACGAGACCACCTCGGCGCCCTCGTCGCGGAAGGCATCGACCAGCGTGACGCCGAAGCCGTGGCGCTCGCCGGCCGCCATCAGGAAGGCCGGGCCGCCCTGGCGGTCCTTGCCGAAGTGGAAGTCGAAGCCGGTGACGGCATGGCTGATGCCGAGCCTGTTTTCCAGCACATCGGTTACGAAAGCCTCGGCCGAGAGCGCGGCGAAGTCGCGTGTGAACGGCTGCTCGACGAGGGCGGCAAAGCCGAGCCTGGCCAGGAGCCGCGCCTTCATCGGCGGCGGCGTCAGCACGAAGAGCGGCACCTCCGGCCTGAATACCTTGCGCGGGTGCGGCTCGAAGGTGAGCACCAGGGCCGGCACGCCGCGGCGGCTGGCCTCGGCCAGCGCCCGCTCCAGCACCGAAAGATGGCCGCGGTGGACGCCGTCGAAATTGCCGATCGCCACGACGCCGCCGCGCAGATGGGCAGGCAACGGCGCGACCGCCGAAATGCGTTCGAAAGCTTGCGTCATGTCAGAGGCGCCCGTCATGGCCACGCTACCAGCCTATTGCAGCCGCGGGATGACGGCGACCGGCCGATAGCCGTGCTTTGCGAGAAAACCCGCCAGCCTTTCGGGATCTGGCTGCAGCGGGTCGCCATAGTCGCGTGCATGAATGCCGCCCGAGACATAGAGCACGTCGAAGCCGTTGTCGGCGGCACCCTTGACGTCGGTCATCATGCCGTCGCCGATGGCGAGAACCTGTTTGCGCTCGACCGCGTGGCCGATGAGGCCGGCGACCTCCTTCATGGCGAGGCTGTAGATCGGCGCGAAAGGCTTGCCGGCGATCAGCGTGCGGCCGCCGAGCTGCGCATAGTCGCGCGCGAGCGCGCCGGCGCACCAGATGGTGCGCTCGCCGCGCTCCACCAGAATATCGGGATTGGCGCAGATGAAAGGCAGGTTGCGGGCGCGCAGCCGCTGCAGCAGCTCCGCATAGTCGGCCGGCTTCTCCACCTCGTCGTCATAGAGCCCGGTGCAGACGATGCCGGAGGCTTCGAACTCCTCCACCAGCTCGACGTCCAGGCCGTCATAGAGGGTGAAGTCCCGCTCGGGCCCGATGTGGAAGATCTTCCTCGGACCCTCGGCGATGAGGTCACGCGTGACGTCGCCCGAGGTGACGACACGGTCATAGGCATCTGCCGGAACGCCGATCGCATTCATCTGCGCAACGACGTCGGCGCTGCGGCGCGGCGAATTGGTGATCAGCACCACCGGCTGTTTTGCCGCGCGCGCCCGGGCGAGCGCCTCCGCGGCGACGGGAAAGTGCCATTCGCCATTGTGCACCACACCCCACACGTCGCACAGAATGGCCGCGTAACTTCCTGTCAGATCGGCGAGCGAAGCGATGATGTCCGGCGAATCCGCCATGCCGTTTTCCCGAGGCTGATCTTAGGCAAAGCCGCGACAGCCATCCTTTGGTTCGGAGGCCGCCACGGCCGGTCCCGCATAACCGAAGCATTCCATCCTGTCACCAGCTTTCGCCATCGCCGGCGGGGCGGGCTCCGATATCGCCCGTTCGGAAGCACAGGGTTAATGCGCCGTCAAAATGGCGGTGTGTTCTTGATTGTTTCGCGCAAGCTGAAATTTAACGATTTATGACCATGGTAGCACATCAATTACGACTATGGTCGTATCTCACCATGGGTCTTTGGCGGGGGCCAAGCGCAATGATCCGCGAATTTGTCCGCGACAGGCGGGGCAACTATGCCCTGATGACGGTCATCACAATGATACCGCTGATGGGCGGCGTGGCGCTTGCCGTCGACTACACCGAGTTGATCCGAGAGAGACAGGAGACACTGAACGCGCTTGATGCGGCCGGTCTTGCTGCGGCGCAGCAGATCCTTGCCGGAGCGAGCGACACTGATGCCAAAGCCTATGCCGAGCAGTTCTTCGAGGCCAATCTCAGGCATGTCCTTCCGACCAACACGACGCTGACCGTCACCCTGCCCAACAACAATGCAGGCGGCGGCACGCTGGTGATGGAGGCATCCCTGAAATACCACCCCTATTTCGTGCCGGTGGCGGCGATGCTGCTTGGCGGGACGACGGGGGACCCGGTAGTCAATTTCTCGGCGAGGTCGGAAATCCGGCTCAGGAACACGCTCGAGGTGGCGCTAGTTCTCGACAATTCCGGGTCCATGACCGAGCTCGGCCATGGCTCGAACAAGGTGCGATTCGATTTGCTGAAAAGCGCTGCCAAGCAGCTTGTCGACCAGTTGGCCGGCCAGGCGCAACTGATGAGACAAGTAGCCAAGCCGGTCCAGTTCAGCCTCGTCCCGTTCGCCGCCTCGGTCAATGTCGGAACCGGGAATGAATACGCAAGTTGGATGGACACGACGGGAATCTCGCCCATCCATCACGAAAATTTCGACTGGACGACGATGAGCCAGGCGGCGTCGCCGTGGGGATCGAGCAAATATGTGCAACCGGTCGGCAGCGCTTGGTACGCGCGTGGCAGCGGGTGGGATGCGACCCAAAAGGACCAGCCACTGACGCGCACTTCGCTCTACAAACAGATGCAGCGTGTGGCGTCGATCACCTCCAACACGACATGTACGGGCAAAGGCAACAACAAGGTTTGCACGACGACCACGACGCCAAACTATGCCAGTATAGCGAGTTGGGGCGGGTGCGTTGAATCCCGGCCGTATCCCTACAATATCCAGGACACCGCCGCTTCCACGGCTATCCCTGCGACATTGTTCGTGCCGATGTTTGCCCCAGACGAAACCGACAACATCGACAGCTTTTCGCGTCCCGCTTACAGCAATTGGCATCTCGATGGGTCGACAGACACCGACGCAGAACGGCAGTGCTACATGCCGAAATATTTCACTCCGGGTACCGCTGTCACCCCCGCCTACGGGATGAACGCCGGGCCGAATACAAGTTGCAGCACTACTGCGATCACACCGCTCACCGACGTATCGACCTTAGCGGCCGCCACGTCCGTCAAGACAGCCATCGACGCTATGGCCGCCAGCGGCGCCACCAACGTGCCGGAAGGCATGGCCTGGGGCTGGAGGACCCTTTCCAGTGCGGCCCCGTTTACCGAAGGCAGGCCCGAAAGTGAAAGGGGCAATGACAAGATCCTGATCGTCCTGACGGACGGCGCCAACACCTACTACACACCAAATTCGCTTGGAGCCAACGACCTGGCCGGCGCCAAATCTACCTATTCGGCCTTGGCTTATGCGAAGCCGTACAACACGACCTACAGCTATGGCCGCCCGTTCCTCGGCACCAGCAGCAGCGTCAGCAAGACGGACTATTCGAGTGCCAATTATACCAAGGCCATGAACGAGCATTTCGCTACGCTTTGCGATAATGCAAAGACGGCCGGCGTCATTGTCTTGACCATCGCACTCGATCTCGATGCGAGCAATACGGCCGAAAAGGCCCAGATGAATGCGCTGAAGGCCTGCTCTTCCGACTCGCACTCCCGCAGGGACCCGACCGACCCAAGCAAACCGGCGAAGCTGTTCTGGAACTCGACCGGCGCCACGCTGTCGGACGACTTCAGGGAAATCGGCAACGAATTGTCGAACCTGCGCATCGTCGGTTGATTCGAAAGAGGAGCCGCTTACGACAGATGCGCGAATTCTGGCTTCGATTTTGCCGCGACCGGCGCGGCAATTATGCCCTCGTGACGGTGATCGCCATGGTGCCGCTGACGGGCGCCTTGGCAATCGCCGTCGATTTCACCGAGCTCAACCGCCAGAAGCAGATGGTGCTGAATGCGCTCGACGCCGCGAATTTTGCCGCCGCGAGGCGGTTGGCGGAAGGCGCCACCGACGACCAGATCAAGGCCTATGCGGTCGACTTCTTCAACGCCAACCTCAACACCATCGACCCGGCGACGATCTCGCTCGACGTGACGCTGCCCAGCAGCCAGGCCGGCGGCGGCCTGGTGACCTTGTGCGCGACGCTCAACTACCACCCCTATTTCTACCCGGCGGCGGCTCTGCTCAACGGCACGTCCGAAGGTGATGCGAACAAGCCGATCACGCTCGGACCGTGCTCGCAGGTGCGGCTGAAGAACACGCTGGAAGTGGCGATGGTGCTCGACAATTCGGGGTCGATGTCGACGAAGGGATCCGGCACTGGGCAGAAGCGCATCGACCTGCTCAAGCAGGCCGCCAAACAGCTCGTCGACACCCTCGCCCAGCAGGCGGCGCAGATCAAGCAGATCGACAAGCCGGTCCAGTTCAGCCTCGTGCCCTTCGCCGCGTCGGTCAATGTCGGGCCGGACAACGACAACGCCTCCTGGATGGACGTCTACGGGCTGTCGCCGATCGCCGACGAGAATTTCGACTGGTCGACGCTCAACGCTTCGGACAGATACGCCGACAAGATCAACGGCATCTGGTACAAGAAGGGCACCGGCTGGGGCGACGAGGAAAGCCAGGTGCTGAGCCGCTTCTCGCTCTACCGGGACATGAAGGTCGTCACCAGCCACGAGCGGATCACGGTTGCGCTCGACATGTCCTCGACCGACGCCGGCGACAAGAAGGCGATGGACGCGCTGAAGACCTGCTCGTCCGACTCCCGCTTCCGCAAGGATCCGACCGACCCTAGCAAGCCCGCCAAGCTGTTCTGGAACGCGACCGGCGCGACGCTGTCCGACAATTTCAAGGAAATCGCGAACGAGCTGTCGAATTTGCGGGTTGTTGGGTGAGGCACATAAACGATTGCTGGCGCGCCCAGCGTGAAAAGGCAGGATCGGGGGCTGGTTTTCAGATAGTATCCTCTTTCCCTATCATCTGAGGATGCTGAGATGTTGGCCGACCTCGCGAAACTCATCGAGCAGGATCATTTAGCCGTGGATGCCTTCGTCAAGGGCGATCCCGAGCCTTTGAAGAGTCTCTACTCACAACGGGATGACGTCGTCATCGCCAATCCGTTCGGCCCGCCGGCCAAAGGATGGAAGAAAGCTGCCGAAACGATGGACCGCGCCGCTACCAACTATCGGGACGGCGAGGTTATCGGCTTTGAGCGCATTTCCGAGTACGCAACGACGGATTTGGGTTACATCATTGAGATTGAGAGGGTCCGATCCAAGGTCGGCGGCAGCGACAAGCTGGTGCCGATTACACTTCGAACCACCACTATATTTCGGCGGGAGGAAGGCGCGTGGAAGATCGTCCTTCGTCATGCCGATCCGATAACCTCGCCTCGTCCGGCGACCTCGGTCGTCGGTGAGTAAAAGGCTACCAACGCCCGGAGACGACAGCCTCCGTTCGGGGCTGCGCAGCGCCACCCGCGGCATCCGCCCGCTCTGGCGCAACGGCCGACGCCGGCAAGCCCTTGCGCGCGTTCGCGGCACAAGGCACATGTCGGATGCTCGCCGGCATCGGACCGTCCATGCCGCAGGCGCTGGAGATCAAAGCCGTGCCCGACGCCGCCAACCATCTGACCTTCGCGCTGATCTGCCTCGGCATGGTGCTCACACCCGGGCCGAACATGATCTACCTGATCTCGCGCTCGCTGTCGCAAGGGCCGAAGGCGGGGCTGATCTCGCTGGGCGGCGTGGCGCTGGGCTTCCTGTTCTATGTGCTGTCGGCCGCTTTCGGCATCACGGCGCTCATTTTCGCGGTGCCTTACGCCTATGACGCGCTGCGCATTGGCGGCGCGCTTTACCTGCTGTGGCTTGCCTGGCAGGCGCTGAGGCCAGGCGGCCGCTCGCCGTTCCAGGTGCGCGAGCTGCCGAAGGACAGGCCGCGCAAGCTGTTCGTCATGGGGCTGATGACCAACCTGCTCAACCCGAAAGTGGCGGTGCTTTATCTCTCGCTGCTGCCACAGTTCATCAACCCGGCGAAGGGCCATGTCCTGTCGCAGCTTCTGGTGCTCGGCGTGACGCAGATCTCGATCAGCCTCACCGTCAACGCCATCATCGCCGTGACGGCAGGCTCGATCGCCACCTTCCTTGCCGGACGGCCGTTCTGGCTGGTCGTCCAGCGCTGGATGATGGGCACGGTACTGACGGCGCTCGCCCTGAAGATGGCGACCGAAGCCCAAAGGTAGCTGGCGAGGCCCCCCTACATCGGCCGACGGACCGGTCGGATCTGCTCCGGCTCGATCACCTTGCGATAGAGATGCCAGGTCGAATGGCCGAGGACAGGCACGACGACGGCAAGGCCGGCAAACAGCGGGATCGAGCCGATCACCAGAAGCACGGCGACGGTCAGGCCCCAGAGCGCCATCTGCAGCGGGTTGGCCATCACCGCGCGCGCCGAAGTCTCGATCGCCGATACGGCGCCGACATCGCGGTCGAGCAGCAGCGGGAACGCAACCACGGTAGTGGCAAGCACCACGACCGCAAAGACGAAGCCCGCAGCGTTGCCGAGCAGGATCAGCGTCCAGCCTCTGCCGGTCGTCAGCACGTCGCGCAGGAAGGCGCCGACCGATGCCGGCGGCTCGGCGCCGAACAGGCTGGTGTAGATCGTCTGCGCGGTGAACAGCCACAAAAGGAAGAGCGCGAAGAGCAGGACGCCGATCACCGCGATCGAGGGCAGCGCCGGCGAATGGCGCACGTCGAGCGCATGGTGCCAGCGACTGCTCATGCCGAGCTCGCGCCGGCGGCTGATCTCATAGAGGCCGATGGCTGCGAACGGGCCTATCAGCGCGAAGCCCGACATCAGCGGATAGACGAGTTGGATGGCGTTGGAGCCGGAGCTCCACCGCGTCAGGATCAGGCCGACGATCGGATAGATCAGGCACAGGAACACATAGTGCGAAGGCTTGGCCCAGAAATCCTCGGCGCCGAGCCGCAACGCATCCCACAGATCCGACGTGGTGATATGGCGCACCGTGGGCTGCACATGCATCCCTCGCGCGTCCGCCATGACATGAAAACCAGCCATAACCGTCCTCCGTATTCCGCGGTCACCGCCTGGGTGGCCGCCCGTGGCTGCCACTTTCAAGAACGCGGCGATGATAGCCGATCTTCCGGGAGTTGTCGCCGCTTTACGCGATTTTCATCGCCTGCCCGGCAAAAGCCATGATCGCCGGTATCAGAGGCCGGATGACCAGCCTGACCACCGAATCCCTCATTCTCGACAGACGCATATTGCTCAAGGCCGTCGGCCTTGCGGCGCTTGCCGGCATCGCGGCCTGCAGCACCGTATCATTGCCGACCGGCGAAGGCTCAGGCGTGTCGTCCTCCGCCGCCACCACGTTGAGCACGATCCGGACGTCAGCCGGACTGCCGGCGCTGGTCCCGGATGCGCAGCTCGAACAGGCCGCACTCCAGCAGGCCGGCTACATGGCCTCGCGCGCCCGTATGAGCCACACCACGGGCTGGGGCAAGGATTTCGCCTCGCGCATGAAGGGTAACGGGGTGCGCGGCGCTGCGGGCGAGAACATCGCCGAGGGCCGCTTCGACCAGCAAAAACTGTTCGACATCTGGATGCATTCCGACGGCCACCGCCGCAACATGCTCGACCCGGATTTCGGCCGCTTCGGGCTGGCCTATGTGCGCGACGGCCGCGACCCCAGCCTGCGTTACTGGGCTCTGGTGCTGGGTCGTTGAGACCGAAGAGCCGCCGCCTGCGGGCGGCTCCGCCATCAGCCAGAAGGACCCGCCAGACATTAGTTATATCTAAATGACTGGAGTGGGGCGGTTTCCTGCCCGTCGGCTTTCGGTGGTCAAGTGATGCAAGCGGACGTTGGGACAGCCGACGTGACCGACTGCTTCGCGCCTCATCTCAGCCATCCAACGTCTTAGAGGAAGATATTAAAAGCCGCCGCGCGATTATTCGGCTGGCACAGGATCCGGCGCAGGGACCACGACCGCCGACGAGGCCTGGGCCATGTTGAACCGCAGCACCTCCTCGAAAACTCGGTTGCGCGCCTTGGCGTCGGTAATAAGCGAGGCGGCCGGCATTACATAGAGGTGCAGCGGAATATCGTCGTCTGTGCCGATGGCGAAGTCGTCATAGACCACCCGTTCGCTTAGCGAGAACACGTCCTTGAACCCGGTACGCTTCATGTCTTTATAGAATTCGTCATCGATCTCGACGACCGAGAAGGCGAACACTTCCCGCACCGTCTCGATCCGGTCGACGAGCTCGCTGGCATAGAGGCGGCACTGTAGGAGCGCCTTGTTGTTGTCGAAGATGTCGGCGCCAGGCTTCTTGAATTCGATGATGACTAGCCTGTTGGGATGCCCCTCGTTATCCTTGGAAAAGCCTCGCAAGTGTCGTGATACGATCCGTTGACGACCCTAGTCGCCGCAGACTTCAGCGTCAAAAAACAAGCTTCGGAACCTGACCTTCAGAACAACAATTCGGGAGTGCTACCGAGTGAAATTCATTCGCCACATTGGCTCCGGTCACATCGAAGCCGCCCAAGTTTCAAGACGTTGAGCACCGTTAGAACGCATCTGAAAGATCCTGTCGGTCTCGCCGCTGTGGTCGTCCCATGGCACGGATGAGACGCGCCACTGTTTGCCGCGGCGCCCGAGACGGCTCGCGATACGCGTGAGCCGCAGATGCTTTTTCGTGCTATGATGGGCTTGCAATCTTGACCTCGGCAATATGGCAGAGGCCGAACGCTGTTTGCTCTGGCGCGGGAGTTTGCGCCCAGCACGGGCCCAACCCGAAATGTAGTGTTGCTGCCTTTTGCCGACTGAGCTTGGGCGAGGAGTTTGTCCATGTCCATGTGTAGTGTTGACCGCCCACTGCAGCCGGGCGACCCAGCGCCCAATATAGTGCTCGATGCTATCTCGCGCGAAGGCAAGATTGCGCTCAATGATTTTCGAGGCCGTAGCCCGTTGTTGATCGGTTTGTTTCGCGGTCTGCACTGTCCGTTCTGCCGCCGTCACGTCGCGGCCATGGCGCAACTCAATCCGGCTCTGCGTGAGAAAGGCGTCGAATGCCTAGCAGTGGTCAATACGCCGGTAGAACGGGCACGGCTCTATTTCCGCTACCACCCGATGCCCCACCTTCTCGCCGCGTCCGACCCGGAGCGGGCCTCGCATCGTGCTTTCGGCTTGCGCGAGGTCGGGATGGACACGGTCACGGCGATACGGATTGACCTTCCGGGCGAGTTGCCAGAACCTATGGACGTGATGGCAATGAACGAGTTTCTCAACAAGAAGGAAGGATATGAGATTACGGAAGCCGATCAGCAGATGATGGCTTCCGGCCAGGGGCAGCTTGTCGGTCAGTTCCTAATCGACCGGGAGGGCATCGTGCGCTGGAGCTTCACTGAAGTTCTGGAGGTTGGTCTCCAAACGTTCAGGGCGCCGAAACCCGAGGAACTGATATCGGTAGCGTCCCAAGTCGCACATCAATAGGCTGCCGAAAAATTCGCTCGACGACCGCGCCCTGTAACGATTCAATGGGTTTGAGGCCATGATCAAGGTGCTCAAGCGCGGCGGCCCGCGTCCGCCCGTAAGCTTCGTAGCGATTCCATTCAACGGGCGGACGCTAGAGTGAGCCAGCCTCAGCGCATAGGCCAGGCGACGTCCCTCCGCAATCACGTGGTTTCCGACAGGCGCGCAGTACGGCGATTTTCCACCCGTTCAAGGCCTTCCGGCAGCGTGCTTGCAACGGCTGGATAGGGTCACTGTTACGCCTTCAGGCAGCACCCGGCGTTGGAGGTACCGGATGTCCCTCAATGACCGGATTGTCCGTTACCGGGAAGTTGGGCCCTCCGATACCTGAGATTTTAGCGGACACTTTGACCCCGCGATCATCGCCAAGCACGCCGCCTGAATCCGACTGCTAGAGGACCGCCGCGAAACGTCAATCCATGTGCGCCGCGGGCGCGCCGCCCGCGGGCGCGGCCTTCGGCTTGCGCAGCAGGACCACGAACGGAACGGCAAGCAGCGTCATCACCATCAGGATTTTGAAGTCGTTGATGTAGGAGATCATCATCGCCTGGACATTCACCAGCCTGTCGACCTGCGAAAGCGCGGCGGGATCGCCGGCGGCCGCAGCCGGCGAGGCCGCCCACAGATTGGGATTGTACGGGTTGATGAAGGCCGACAACTCGCCATGGTTGATCTGCGTGTTCTGCACCATGAGTGCCGCAACCACCGACACGCCGATCGACGAGCCGAGATTGCGCACCAGGCTGAACAGCGAGGTGGCGTCCGTGCGATAGCGCACGTCGAGCGTGGCGAAGGCAACCGCCGACAGCGGCACGAACACCATGCCCATGCCGAGGCCCTGGATGACGCCCGAAGAGATAATCAGCCAATTGTCCATCCGCGGCGTGAAGCTCGCCATCGTGTAGAGCGACTGCGCGGTAAGCAGGAAGCCGATGGCGACGAGGATCCTGGCATCGATCCTGTGCATGATGCGGCCGACGAACAGCATCGAAATCATCGTGCCGATGCCGCGCGGTCCCAGCACGACGCCGATGGTGACGGTCGGGTAGCCGAAGATATTGGCAAGCATCGGCGGCAACAGCGACATCGAGGCCAGGATCAGCACGCCCATGACGAAGATGAAGCCCAGGCCGGTCACGAAATTGCGGTCGAGGAAGATTTTTGGGTCGATGAAGGGACGTTCGGACGTCACCGTGTGAATGATGAACACCCAGAAGCCGGTGATCGACAGCGCGAGCTCGATCCAGATCTCGGTCGAGGAGAACCAGTCGACCTCGCCGCCGCGGTCGAGCATCAGCTGCAGCGCGCCGACGCCGAGCGAGATCATGGCGAAGCCGAAGAAATCGAAGCTGCGCACGCGCTTGGCGACGACAGGCAGATAGACGGCCATGCCGAGGAAGGCGAGGATGCCGACCGGCAGGTTGATGAAGAACACCCAGCGCCAGTTGAAATTCTCGGTCAGCCAGCCGCCGAGCGTCGGCCCGAGGATCGGCCCCAGCATGATGCCGGCGCCCCAGATGGCCATCGCCTGGCCATGGCGCTCTCTCGGATTGATGTCGAGCAGGAAGGTCTGCGACAGCGGCACGATGGCTGCGCCGAACACGCCCTGCAGCAGGCGGAAGAGCACCATCGTCTCCAGGCTCCAGGCCAGTCCGCAGAGCATGGAGAAGATGGTGAAGCCGACGACCGAGGCCAGGAACAGCTCCTTGCGGCCGAGCCGGTCGGCAAGCCAACCGGTGACCGGCGTCATGATCGCCGCGGCCACGATGTAGGAGGTCAGCACCCAGTTGATGTTGTCGGGCGAGGCGCCGAGGTCGCCGGTCATGGTCGGCAGCGCGACATTGGCGATCGTGGTGTCGAGCGCCTGCATGATCGTCGCCAGCATCAGCGCGACCGTGATCAGGCCGCGGTGCGGCACTTCCTTGAAGGGTTCGGGCATGCTCATGGCGCTGAACTTCCAGCAGGTAACAAAAACGTGTACATTGGGTTTCCGGGCGGCGAGGCCTTCCGTTGAGAGACCCTCATCGCGGTGGGACGCGACTATCGATGTGGGGGTTACATCGACCGAAGGTCTCTATTCGAGCGGAAACCTGAGGACCGACGGGTCCGTGCCGAAAGCTTCGGCTTCGATCAAAGCCGCAAAGCGGCTTGTCTCAAAACGCCCGGCTTTCCCACTCCTCCCATCAAACCAATCCCCTGCTCCAACTCCTTGTTTCTAAAGCGCGTCGCTACTGCGCGTGCTCGCCGGCCGTGGCGTGACCGAAGATCGACGGCAGGCCGCGCGCCACGCCAGTGTCGACGGTGACCGTCGCGCTCATGCCGGTGCGCAGCGCCATCTTGGCGTCGGGGTCGGTCAGTTCCAGGCGCACGGGGATGCGCTGGGTGACCTTAACCCAGTTGCCGGTGGCGTTCTGAGCGGGCAGCAGCGAGAACTCGGCACCGGTGCCGGCGCCGATCGCCTTGACGGTCGCCTCGAAGGTCTTGCCCGGATAGGTGTCGACCACGATCTCGGCCTTCTGGCCCGGCTTCATATGGGTAAGCTGGGTCTCCTTGAAATTGGCGTCGATCCAGGTGTCGCCGGTCTCGACCAGCGCGAACAGCGGCGTGCCGACGGCGACATACTGGCCGAGCTTGAAGGACGAAGCCTGGTAGACGATGCCGTCGGCCGGCGCCTTCACCGTGGTCTGCGCGAGGTCGTAGGCGGCCTTGTCGCGCGCGGCGATCGCCGACATCACCGTCGGATGCTTGTCGGTCTCGATGTCCGGGTTGCCGCCAAGGGCAGCCTTGGCGCTGAGGATGCCCTGCTCGGCGACCGCAAGCTGCTGCTTGGCCTTGTCGAGGTCGTTGCGGGCCTCGTCCAGCGACGACTTGGCGTTGATGCCCTTCTGGGCGAGATCGGCGGCGCGGTCATATTGCGACTGCGCGTAGTCGACCTCGCTCTTGGCCGATTTTTCCTGCGCCATCGCCTGGCTGTAGGCGGCGCGCAGCTGCTCGACGTTGAGGCGCGCGGCGGCCACAGCCGCGTCGGCCTGGGCCAGCGCAATTCTGTAAGGCTCCGGGTCGATGACGAAGAGAAGGTCGCCCGCCTTGACCGTCTGGTTGTCGGCAATGCCGACCTTCACGATGCGGCCGGCCGTATCCGAGGCGATCGAAATCCTGGCCTGCTGCAGGTTGGCGTTCTCGGTCTCCTGATAGCGCCCGCCGGTGACCCAGACATAGGCGCCGCCGGCAAGCAGGGCAAGCGGCAGGGCGACCATCAACAGGAGGCGGCCGAGGCGGCGCTTCTTCTTCGGCGCCGGCGCCTGCTGCGGCACAGGCGCCACGGAAACCGGGGCGGTTGCCGGCTGCGCCGGGGCTTCGGCGACCGGCTGAGCCGACGCCTCCATCTCCAGCTTGGTGACGTTGTCTTCTATCTTGGCTGCCGCGTTCATTTTGCTGCGCCTTCCGTATTCTTCATCTTTTCCAGGGACGACGCTTCGCCGTCCGTCAAATTCTGCACGATCGTGTCCAGCGTTCGGATCAGGACGCGGCGATCCTCCGGCGACACGCCGGCAAGCGATTCCTCGTAGACCTCGCCGGCAAGGCTCTTGACGTCGGCATAGGCCGCGTTTGCCTTCTCGGTCGGGAAGATCATGCGCACGCGGCGGTCGGCTGCGTCGGAGCGACGCTCGATCCAGCCGCCCTCCTCCATCCTGTCGACCAGGCGCGAGACGCTGATCGGCTCGATCTCGAGGAGTTCGGCGAGCCGCGCCTGGGCCACGCCCGCCTCCTTGGCGACGCGGACGAGAAGCCGCCATTGCGCCGAGGAGAGGCCCAATCCACTGGCGCGCGCCTCGAAACGCTTGCGCATCAGGCGCTGCACGTCGTGGATCAAAAATCCCAATCTGTCGATGCCATCTGAAACCATGAGCGGCATATATAATAAGCGTGCTTACTATTCAAGCGAAATGCGTTGTTCCAGACGCCGGCAAATCGCATGGCAGCCATGCGAGGGGTTCATGGTTGCTTGGACACTGAAGGCGAGCCTCAGGCAAAGCATGCTTCGAGCGGCCTGCCGCATACCGGGTTTGCGGACGGCACGGTTTGCTGCATAGATTCGGCGCGGCAGGGGCGAATCCATGGTCGACATCTGGCAGGTAGGCATTGTGCCCGAACCGATCGGCAACGCGCTCGCCCCGCAAAGTTTGGACAAGGGCCGCATCGTCTGGCTGCCGCCGCAGGGATCGTTCCGCTTCATCGCCGATCCGTTCGGCCTTTTCCACGGCGACCGCTGATGGGCAACTCCATTTTCCGACACAGGACTGCACCACAAGCTACGGCAGCGCCATCAACCTGTTGCGCATCGAGCGCCTGACGCCGGACGAATTTTCGGCCGGCATCGTCAAGCGGCTGTCGCCGGAGGGCTGGCTCGACGGCTTCGACAAGGGCCTGCACACGCTGTCGGACGGCGGCGGCGTCACGCTGATCGACGTGAAGCGGATCGAGCCCGCATGCTGCCAGTCGAGCACCAAGCTCCGCCTTGAGGGCTTCTGCCTGCTGCTCATTCCGGCAATGCACAAGGCCAGTCATCCATTCGCCGATCGGGCACCTGATCAAGCTGCAATACCGGCTGCGGCGAAGGTTTGAGGCGATGCGTTCATAGCAAGGCGTCAACCGTCTGAAATTCACTGTGTTTTTGGCGCATGCTGGTGCCATTCGGCATCTTCATGATACAGGGAGAAGCGTGGATCGGGGGATCAACGCAATGCCGACGCTCTATGCGCTCAAGCCGGCCTTCCAGGACAGGCTACGGCCGCTGGTCGAGAGGCTGGCGACAATGGGCATCACGGCCAATGGCATAACGATCCTTGCCGCCTTGCTGTCCATTGCCGCCGGAACGGCAATCGCGCTGCTGCCGGGCTGGCGCATAGTTCTTCTTCTCATTCCCGTCGTGCTTTTCGTGCGCATGGCGCTCAACGCCATGGACGGCATGCTGGCGCGGGAGCATGGACAGGCCTCAACGCTCGGCATGTATCTGAACGAGATCTGCGACGTCGTCTCGGACCTCGCGCTGATCCTGCCATTTGGGGCCTTCCCGCAGTTTGGCGCCTGGGGTGTCGTCGCCTTCGCCATCGCCGCGGTGCTCACCGAATTCGCCGGCGTGCTCGGCATCGCCGCAGGCATCGGACGCAACTACGCCGGACCGTTCGGCAAGAGCGACAGGGCGCTGGCGCTCGGCGTGGTCGCCGTGCTCACCGCCGCCGGGCTGTGGCCGGCGGCAATCGCGCCGTTTGTGTTTCCGGCCATGGCTACGCTTTCGCTGCTGACCGCCATAAACCGGATACGCGCCGGTCTTATTGGCAGCACCGGCTGAGCATCGAGGCGCCATGCCGCCTGAGGGAACCACCATGCTTCACGAACAGGTCGCCAGCGCGCCGGCGGAAAGCCTTGCGCGGCAAGCGCAGGAACGCACCTTCCGCAGCCATGACGGCACGGAGATCTTCTACCGCTTCTGGCCAGCGGTTTCGGCCAAGGCCAAGGGCGCGGTCGTGCTTTTCCATCGCGGGCACGAGCATGGCGGCCGCATGGCGCATCTCGTCGACGAACTGCGCATGCCCGACCATGCCTTCTATGCCTGGGACGCGCGCGGCAACGGCCGCTCCGAAGGTGAGCGCGGCTATGCTCCCTCCTTCGCGGCTCTGGTCCGCGACATCGATTGCTTCATGCGCGAGATCACCGCAAGAGACGGCATTGCCGTGCAGGACATTGCGCTCATCGCGCAGTCCTTCGGCGCGGTGCTTGCGGCCGCGTGGGTGCATGACTATGCGCCGAAACTGCGCGCCATGGTGCTCGCCTCGCCCGCCTTCTCGGTCAAGCTCTATGTCCCATTCGCCAAGGAAGGCATTGCGTTGTGGCAGAAGATCAACGGGCGCTTCTTCGTCAATTCCTATGTCAAGGCGAACCTCCTCACCCATGACCCGGAGCGCATCGCTTCGTTCGAGAACGACAAGCTGATCACTCGGCCAATCGCCTCGCATATCCTGGTCGAGCTCTACCAGCATGCGGCGCGCATCGTTTCCGATGCCCGTGCCATCACCGTGCCGACGCAGCTTCTTCTGTCCGGCAGCGACTGGGTGGTGCGGCACGCGCCGCAGCACGAGTTCTTCGTCAATCTCGGCAGCCGCATTAAGGAGCGGCATGTGCTGCCGGGCTTCTTCCACGACACACTGGGCGAGCGCGAGCGCGCCAAGGCGCTCGACCTGATCCGGCCCTTCCTGGAAGGGCAGTTCGCTTCGCCGACCGAAGCTGTCGATCTGAAGAAGGCGGACATCGCCAGCTACACGCGCGACGAGGCTGATCGGCTCGCCTCGCCGCTCGATCTTCTGTCGCCCAAGGGCCTCTACTGGGCGATGAGCCGCGCCTTCATCCGCATCGGCAGCTGGTTCTCGCAAGGCATGAAGATCGGCGTCGGCACCGGCTTCGATTCCGGTTCGACGCTGGACTATGTCTATGAAGACGAGCCGCGCGGGCTCGGGCCGATCGGCCGCATGGTCGACCGGACTTTCCTCGACGCCATCGGCTGGCGCGGCATCCGCCAGCGCAAGCTCAACCTCCAAGAGCTGATCGGCTCGGCGCTGGCAACGCTGAAGGCCGCCGGACGGCCCGGTCATATCCTCGACATCGCCGCCGGCCACGGCCGCTATGTGCTCGATACGATCGCCAAGAGCGCCGAACAGCCGGCCAGCGTGCGCCTGCGGGACTATTCCGACCTCAATGTCGAGCTCGGACGCAAGCTGATCGCCGAACGCCAACTCCCGGCGAGCGTCTCGTTCCAACGCGCCGACGCCTTCGACGGCGAGGGGCTCGCCGCACTGGATCCCGCGCCGGACCTCGCCATCGTCTCAGGCCTCTACGAGCTCTTCTCCGACAACGCGCTGATCGCGCGCTCGCTTGGCGGCCTTGCCCGCGCCATGCAGCCCGGCAGCCTGCTGATCTACACCAACCAGCCCTGGCATCCGCAGCTCGAGATGATCGCGCGCAGCCTGACCTCGCATCGCGGCGGCCAGGCGTGGGTGATGCGGCGGCGCACTCAAGGCGAGATGGACCAGCTGGTCGAGGCGGCCGGCTTCGAAAAGCTTGACCAGCGCATCGACCAATGGGGCATCTTCACCGTCTCGCTTGCCAGGCGGCTTTAGGAACCGTCCACGCATGCCAACCGGTGCCGAGCCCCCGCCACTTTCAGCCAGCCCAGCAGCCGAACCCTATGGCCGGATCGTGGTCCGGGCAGCGCTTTGGCTCGCATTGCTGGCGCCGTTCTTCTATTCGACCTACGGCTTCGCCAACTGGCTCGCATCGACGCGATCGCATGTCGGCAGCATCGTGTTCTCCTGGGAGCACGCGATACCGTTCGTCGCCTGGACGATCGTGCCCTACTGGTCGATCAACCTGTTCTATGGCCTCTCGCTTCTGCTCAACGACAGCAGGCGGGGCGTCGACCGGCTGGCCGGTCGCTACCTCACGGCGCAGGTCGTCGCAGTCACCTGCTTCATCCTGTTTCCGCTGACCGCCACCTTCGTGCGGCCGGCAACGAGCGGCCTGCCGGGTTTCCTGTTTGCCGTGCTCGGCGGCTTCGACAAGCCGTTCAACCAGGCGCCATCATTGCA
The DNA here is from genome assembly GCF_014843905.1 of Mesorhizobium silamurunense. Classification (NCBI taxonomy): domain Bacteria; kingdom Pseudomonadati; phylum Pseudomonadota; class Alphaproteobacteria; order Hyphomicrobiales; family Phyllobacteriaceae; genus Mesorhizobium; species Mesorhizobium silamurunense. Next base: position 23,874 of record NZ_LPVS01000016.1, read on the forward strand.
CATCGCGCTTTTGGTGATCATCTGGGATCACTGGCGCCTGCGCCTCGGCGGGATATTCCTGCCGCTGTGGCATGCCTGGTGCTTCCTGATCGGCGCCTCGGTGCTGACAACCTGGCAGCACCATTTCATCGACATCCCGACCGGCGCGCTGCTCGGCTTCTTTGCGCTTTGGCTCTTTCCGGCCAAGGGCGAGCTGCCATTTGCAGGCTTCCGCCTGACTACCGACGGCAAGGCGCGGCGGCTTTTGCTCTACTACGCGCTGGGTGCCGCTCTGGCGCTGGCCGGAGCATCCATCGGCGCCCTCCTTTCGCCGGTCGCGCTTGTCTTTTTGTGGCCGGCGCTGGCGCTGGCCATCGTCGCCTTCGCCTATGCCGGGGCCGGGCCAAAGGTGTTCCAGAAGATGGCGGACGGCAACGTGTCGCTGGCGAGCCGCATCCTGCTCTGGCCCTACAGGCTGGGCGCCAGGATCAATGTCTGGGCATGGACGCGCAAGCTGTCGCCTGTCGTTACGGTCACCGACGGCGTCTTTCTCGGGCGTTTTCCTGACGCTGCCGAAGCCGACGGCTTCGGCACGGTGATCGATCTCGCCGCCGAGCTGGTGCGGCCACGCGACGCGTCGGGGCGCTGGATTAGCTTTCCCATGCTTGATCTCCTGCCGCCACCGGCGGATGTGCTCGACCGGGCGGTGGCAACAATCGAACCAGCGCGCCGGCAGGGCACGGTGCTGGTCTGCTGCGCGCTTGGCTTCCAGCGCAGTGCCGCGGTCATCGCCGGATGGCTGGTCGCGACCGGCCGCTCGCACACGCCGGCGCAGGCGCGCAAGCAGCTCGCCGCGTCCGGCCGGCCGGTGCATCTTCAGGTCGGACTGGACGAGCCGGCATGACGGACGAAGCCTATCAGCAGCGGACAGCCGCGTTCGCCGCCATGCTGATCAAGCAGGCGGCATGGCCGGCCGCCATCGTGATCGTCGGCGACAGCGTCGCGCCGCTGGTCGCCTCGGCGCGCAGCGCGCTCAACGCGCCGATCGCGGTGCTGGCGCTGCTGGTCGCAGCGGCGAGCGCCGTCGCGGTGCTCGGTCTTTCGGCGCTTCTGCTTTTCGACGCACTGCTGTTTCGCTTGATAGCGAGCCACGACGACGAGGTTTCCGGAGGTGCCGCGGTCGACGACATTCTGGCGCGCATGCGGCTGAAGCCCGGCCCGGCCACGCCGCGCCCGCTCGACGACCGCATCGCCGGAACGCGCCGTCTGCTTGCCCGGCAGCGCATCGCCTTGGCGATCTTCGTCGTCGCGTTCCTGGCCGCCGGATTCTGGATGCCGCGATGAGCAGGCTTGCGCTCCGGACCTTCACCCTATTGCAGACGGCGACCTCGGTCGGCCTGTCGGCGCTGGCCTGGGCGGTGACCGGCGTGCGACCGATCTGGAGCGGCAGCCAGCCGTCCGACCGGCAGCGCATCTATTTCGCCAACCATACCAGTCATGGCGATTTCATCCTTTTGTCGGCATGCCTCAGCGAGAAGGAACGAGCCATCACGCATGCGGTGGCCGCCGCCGAATATTGGGGGAAGTCGCGGCTGCGCCGCTTCATTGCCGAGGACATGCTGTCCTCCGTGCTGATCAGCCGGCAATGGACCAGCCCGGAAGAGAACCCGATCTCCGTCATGCTCTCTGTCCTCGACCAGGGCCACTCGCTGATCATCTTCCCGGAAGGCACTCGCAACATGAGCGACGAGCTGCTGCCCTTCCGCTCCGGTCTCTACAATCTGTCGATGGCGCGGCCGGATGTCGAATTGATCCCGTGCTGGATCGAGAACATGTCGCGCGTGCTGCCCAAGGGCCAGTTCCTGCCGGTGCCGCTGCTCTGCCGCGTCGTCTTCGGCGCGCCGGTGGCGGTCGCGCCAGGCGAGGAACGCCGTGCCTTCCTGGAGCGAGCCCGCGCGGCACTTCTGGCGCTGAACCCGCGCCCTGATCGAGACAATTGATGCGCCACGAAATCAGTATTTTGATCATCGGCCTTTTCGTGGTGCTGAGCACCGCCAGCGTCACCGCCGGCATCCTTTCGATGCGCGCGCCAAAGCCGCTGAGCGCGACGCTGGTCAACCTCACGCAGCGCATCAACGCTTGGTGGGTGATGGTGGCGCTGATGACGGTCGCCTTCTTCTTCGGCCGCTACGGCATGACCATCCTGTTCGCGCTGATCTCGTTCGCGGCGCTGCGCGAGTTCGTGACGCTGACGCACAGCCGTCGCAGCGACCACTGGGTGCTGCTCGGCATGTTCGGCATCGTCATTCCGTTCCAGTACTGGCTGGTGTGGACGGCCTGGTACGGCCTGTTCGTGATCTTCATCCCGGTCTACTGCTTCCTGCTGATGCCGGCGATCACGGCGCTGCATGGCGATACCGAGCGCTTCCTGGAGCGCGTGTCGGCGCAGCAATGGGCGATCATGATCTCGGTCTACTGCGTCAGCCACGTCCCTGCCCTGCTGACCCTCAACGTGCCGGGTTTCGAGGGCCGCAACCTCTTGCTCGTCGCCTTTCTGATCATTGTCGTGCAGGGCAGCGACGTGCTGCAGTACATCTTCGGCAAGCTGTTCGGAAAACACCGCTTTTCGCCAAACGTCTCGCCGTCGAAGACTTGGGAAGGGCTGATCGGCGGCCTCGTCGCGTCGAGCCTGCTCGGCGCGTTGCTCTCCTTCATCACGCCGTTCTCGCCGCTGCAGGCGTCAGTGGTCGCCTTCGTCGCCTGCACCATGGGCTTCCTCGGCGGGCTCGTCGCCTCGGCGATCAAGCGCGACCAAGGCGTCAAGGATTGGGGCCACCTGATCGAGGGCCATGGCGGCATGCTCGACCGCACCGACAGCCTGGTCTTCGCCGCGCCGATCTTCTTCCACATCGTGCGCTACTTCTGGACGGTTTGAGCGTCACCGGCGGCACGTGCCGGCGCCGTCTCACCCAAACATCGGAAAATTTTCAGAAACCGTTCGGGATTTCCCGGGCCTGAAACGCCAAGAAGATGGGGCTGGCGAAAGACAGGCCGCAAGCGCCCGATCCCTCTCCAGCCGACACGTTTTCCCGGTCGCATTCTCCCAGTGCGGCCGCAACCTTGAGCATGGAGACAACATGATTGCCGCACTCTTCCACAACAGGCCGCTGAGGCGCCGCCTTGTCGCCGGCTCGATCGCCGTTCTTGCCTGCGGTGCAGCGGTGGTCTGGCACGGCGCAAGAAGCAAGGCCTCGAACGCCAAGCCGGCGGCGCCGGAGACGAAGCTCGTCAAGGCGATAGCGGTCGCCCCGATGCTCGGCGCGGACACCCGCACCGCCGTCGGCGAGATACGCCCGAGGCTCGAAAGCGATCTCGGCTTCCGCGTATCCGGCAAGCTCATCGAACGTGTCGCCGAGATCGGCGCGACGGTGAAGAAGGGCGAAGTGCTCGCCCGCATCGACGATCAGGACTATCGCAATCGGCTCGCCAGCGCCGAGGCCGACGTCGCGGCGGCGCAGGCCGTTCTCGTCGAGGCAAGCGCCGCCGAAGCCCGCATCGGCGCGCTGCTCGCCAAGGGTTTCACCACCCGCGCCAATTATGACGCGACACTGAAGAACCTGCGCTCGGCGCAAGCCAAGCTCAAATCGGCGACCATCGGCTTCGAGATGGCCAAGGACCAGCTCGGCTATACCGAGCTGCATGCGGAATTCGACGGCATCGTCACCGCGACCGGCGCCGAAGCCGGCCAGTCCGTCAATGTCGGGCAGATGGTGGTGCGCGTCGCCGATCCGAACAGCCGCGACGCGGTGTTTTCGATCGCGGAAGCCGCCTTCGCCAACGCGCCCGACACCAAGCGGCTGCCGCAGGTAACCGTCTCGCTGCTTAGCAATCCGGCGATCACCGCCGTCGGCACCATCCGCGAGATCGCGCCGATGGCCGATGCCGCGACCCGCACCTTCCAGGTGAAGGTCTCGATCGAGAATGCGCCCGACGAGATGCGCTTCGGCGCCAGCGTTTCCGGCCGCGCCGAGATGGGTGGCGCGCCGGTCATGGTGCTGCCGGGCAGCGCGCTGTTCGACAAGGACGGCAAGCCGGCCGTGTGGGTCGTGTCCGCCGCGTCGGCGGTGGAACTGAAGCCCGTCACGGTTGCCCGCTACGAGACCGACCGCGTCGTCGTCAGCGAAGGCCTCGCCAAGGGCGATCTGGTCGTCATTGCCGGCGTAAACCGGCTGCGGGAATACGAAAAAGTTCGTATCGTTGAGGGAGAAGGAAAATGACCATGTCCAGAACAAAGGTCCTCATTGCCGGCGCCGGTCCGACCGGTCTGACGCTCGCTCTCTGGCTGACCAGGCTCGGCGTGCCGGTGCGCATCTTCGATAAGGCCACCGGCCCGGGCGAAACCTCGCGGGCGCTTGCCGTCCAGGCGCGCACGCTGGAATTCCACCGTCAGATCGGCATCGTCGAGGACATCCTTGCCGAGGGCATCCGGCTCGAGCGTCTCACGGTGCACACGCCGGCGGGCATCGCTGCCAGGCTGCCGCTTTCCGATTTCGGCCGCGGCATCAGCCCCTACTCCTTCGCCTTCGCGCTGCCGCAGGATATCCATGAGCGCGTGCTGATCACGCATCTGGAGCGCGCCGGCGTCGTGGTCGAGCGCAATACGGAGCTCGTCGCTTTCCAGGACAAGGGCGAGGCGGTCATCGCCACGCTGAGCAGGAATGGCCGGACCGAGACCGTCAGCGCCGCCTATCTCGCAGGCTGTGACGGCGCCCGCAGCGCGGTGCGCCACGGGCTGAACATCGGCTTCCCGGGCGGCACTTACGAACAGTCCTTCTACGTCGCTGACGTGAAAGGCAGCGGCGACATCACGCGCAACGGCATGGACACGACGATCAGCACCTACGGCTTCGCCATCGTCATGCCGGTCCGGCAATCCGGTTCGGTCCGGCTGATCGGCATCGTGCCAAAGGCGCATGAGGCCGACGAGACGATCAGCTTCGAGGCGATCCGCGCCGATGTCGAGCGCGACACCGGCGTCAAGGTCCACGAGGTCAACTGGTTCTCGACCTACCGCGTCCACCACCGCGTCGCCGAGCGCTTCCGCGTCGGCCGCGTCTTCCTCGCAGGCGACGCCGGCCACATCCACAGCCCGGCCGGCGGCCAGGGCATGAACACCGGTATGGGCGATGCGGTTAACCTCGCCTGGAAGCTCGCGGCAGTCGTGCAGGGTCGGGCCGATCCGCGCCTGCTCGACAGCTACGAGCCGGAACGCATCGCCTTCGCCCGCAAGCTGATCGAAAGCACCGACCAGGCGTTCCGCATCGCCACCAGCCGCTCGCGGCTCGTCGGCCTGTTCCGGCGCTACCTGATGCCGAAGATCCTGAACATCGCGCTGCACACCTCGGTCGGCTCGCGCGCCTTCTTCGGCGTGATCTCGCAGGCGGCGATCCAGTATCGCGCCGGGCCGATCAGCTCGGGCATGGCGGGCAAGGTCAGCGGCGGCGACCGCCTGCCCTATGTCGTCGGCAATATTCCCGGCGCCGGGGGCGACAATTTCGAGCCGCTGCGATCGCTCGACTGGCAGGTTCATGTCTATGGCGAGGCCAGTTGCGACTTCCGGGCGATGCTCGCGCCGAGCGGCATTCCGATCCACGCCTTCGCCTGGACGAATGCAGCCGGGAAAGCCGGCCTGCAGCGCGACGCAGCCTATCTGGTGAGGCCCGACGGCCATGTCGCGTTCGCCTCGCCGGTCCAGGAAGCGGCCCCCTTCCAGCGCTACCTCGCCGGTCTCGCCATCAGGCCGAGGCTTGCAGAGCGCGCGCCCTACCGGGTCCCGGGCACCATGCACAGCCTGGCCTGACTTTCCGGCGCCCGCCACGCGGCGGGCGCCAACCGAACCCCGACCGTCATTTGTTTCGCCTGCCGGCAGCCGCCGGCGGAACGCGCCTTTGCGCGCTGAGAGGGATTTGCATCATGACCAGCTTCAATCTTTCCGAATGGGCGCTGCGCCACCGCAGCTTCATCGTCTATCTGATGATCGCGGCCGCACTTGCCGGCCTTTACGCCTATCGCGGCCTCGGTCGCGAGGAGGACCCGCCCTTCACCATCAAGACCATGGTGGTGAAGACGATGTGGCCGGGCGCCAGCACCAGCGACACCGTCGAGCAGATCACCGACCGCATCGAGAAGAAGCTCGAGGAGCTGCCCGACCTCGACTACGTCAAGAGCTACACCAAGCCGGGCGAATCCGTCGTTTTCGTCAACCTCAAGGACACGGTGGCCGGCGACCAGGTGCAGCCGCTCTGGTACCAGGTGCGCAAGAAGCTCAACGACATCAAGCCGACGCTGCCGTCAGGCGTGCAGGGCCCGTTCTTCAATGACGAGTTCGGCGACACCTATTCGCTGATCTACGCGCTCACCTCCGACAGCCTCAGCCATCGCGAGCTGAAGGACCTGGCGACAAGCCGGCGCGCCGGGCTGCTCACCGTGAAAGATGTCGCCAAGGTCGACCTGATCGGCCAGCAGGACGAGAAGATCTATCTCGAATTTTCGACGCAGAAGGTGGCGGCGCTCGGCCTCGACGTCGGCACGCTGTCGCAGGCGCTGCAGGCGCAGAACGCGCTGACGCCGAGCGGCACGGTCGACGCCGGCCCCGAGCGCATCGCCATCCGCGTCTCCGGCAGCTTCACCTCCGAAGAGAGCCTGAAGGCGATCAACTTCTACGCCAACGGCCATTACTTCCGGCTGGGCGACGTCGCCGAGGTCAAGCGCGCCTATTCCGACCCGCCGCAGCCGATGTTCCGCTTCAACGGCAAATCCGCCGTCGGCATCGCCATCTCGATGACCGCGGGCGGCGACGCCCTGGCGCTGGGCGAGAACGTCAAGGAGAAGATGCACGAGATGGAGGCCGAGTTGCCGCTCGGCGCCGAGCTCGGCATGGTCGCCGACCAGTCGCACGTCGTGGAAGAGTCCGTCGGCGAGTTCACCAAGAGTCTCGGCGAGGCGATCGCGATCGTGCTCGCGGTCTCGCTGCTCGCTCTCGGCTGGCGACCCGGCGTCGTGGTGGCGGTCGCCATCCCGCTGGTGCTGGCGATCACCTTCGTCACCATGGAGTATTTCGGCATCTCGCTGCAGCGCATCTCGCTCGGCGCGCTGATCATCGCCCTTGGTTTGCTGGTCGACGATGCGATGATCGCGGTCGAGATGATGATCGCGCGCATGGAGGAAGGCCACGACAAGATCTCTGCCGCTACCTATGCCTACACCTCGACCGCCTTCCCGATGCTCACCGGCACGGTGGTGACGATCGCCGGCTTCGTGCCGGTCGGCTTCGCCAAGAGCGGCGCCGGCGAATATTGCTTCTCGCTGTTCGCGGTCGTGGCAATAGCGCTGGTCGTCTCCTGGGTGGTCGCGGTGCTGTTCACGCCGCTCACCGGCGTCTTCCTTCTGCCCGATCGCATCAAGGGCCATGACGGCCATCAGCCGTCGCGCATTGCGCGTGGCTTCCAGGCGCTGCTGGAGGTGGCGATGCGGGCGAAGTGGCTGGTGCTGTCGGCGACGGCCGGGCTGTTCGCACTCTCGGTCGTGGCGATGGGCTTTGTCGGCCAGGAGTTCTTCCCGAAGTCCGACCGGCCGGAGGTCATGCTCGACCTCACGCTGCCGCGCACCGCCTCGATCAAGTCGACGGATGCCGTGGTCGAGCGCGTCGAGAAGCTGCTTGCCGCCGATCCCGACATCGATCACTGGAGCTTCTATGTCGGCCAGGGCGCGGTGCGCTTCTACCTGCCGCTCGACGCGCAGCTCGCCAACGACTTTTTCGCCCAGGCCGTGGTGGTGACCAAGGGCCACGCCGTGCGCCAGGCCGTCATCGACCGGCTGGAGAAGGAGCTGTCGACCGGCTTCGACGACGTCATGGCCCGCGTCACGCCACTGGAGCTCGGCCCGCCGGTCGGCTGGCCGCTGAAGTTCCGCGTCAGCGGTCCGGATCCGGACAAGACGCGCAGCCTGGCACAGCAGTTCGCGCAGGTGCTGGGCAGCGATGCTTCCGTGCGCAACATCAACTACGACTGGAACGAGCCGGCCAAGGTGATCAAGGTCGATGTCGACCAGGACCGGGCGCGCGCTCTGGGCATCTCCTCGCAGCAGCTCTCGGAGACGATCAACGCGGTGCTATCCGGCTCGAAGATCACGCAGATGCGCGACGACACCTACCTGATCGACATCGTCGCCCGGGCGGTGGATAGCGAACGCGCCAGCATCGACACGCTGCGCGGCCTGACGATCAGCGCTTCCGGCGGACGGCGCGTGCCGCTGGAACAGGTGGCGAAGCTCAGCTACCAGACCGAGCCGCCGCTGATCTGGCGCCGCGGCCGGCTTCCGACCGTGACCGTGCAGGCGGAAGTCGCGCCAGGCGAGAATGCCACGACCGTGTCGCGGCGGCTGGAGAACGCGATCTCCGCCTTCAAGGCGGAGCTGCCGGCGCGCTACAGCGTCGAGCAGGGCGGCGTCATCGAGGACAGCGCCAAGGCGCAGGCCAGCATCTTCGTGGTCTTCCCGCTGATGCTATTCATCATGGCCACCGTTCTGATGATCCAGCTGATGAGCTTCCAGCGCCTGGTGCTGGTGCTGCTTACTGCGCCGCTGGCTCTGATCGGCGTCGCCGGCGCGCTGCTTCTCTCGGGTGCACCGATGGGCTTCGTCGCGATCCTCGGCGTGATGTCGCTGATCGGCATGGTGATCCGCAACTCGGTGATCCTGCTCGCGCAGATCGACCAGCACATCGCTGCCGGCGAGGAGCCGTGGGCCGCAGTGATCAGCGCCACCACGCATCGGTTGCGGCCGATCCTGCTCACGGCGGCGGCCGCCATCCTCGGCATGATCCCGATCGCGCCGACGGTGTTCTGGGGGCCAATGGCCTATGCGGTGATGGGCGGCCTGATGGTTGCGACCGTGCTGACGCTGGTGTTCCTGCCGACGCTCTACGTCGCTTGGTTCCGCATCAAGGCGCCGGCCGAGACCGACCCGGCGGCTGAGCCGATCACCGCCACCACTGAAACTCAGCCCCTGGCCGCCTGAGCGGCAGGCACTGCAAGCCACGGCGGGATGCCGCCGTGGCCGCATCTCACCAGCAAAGGAACGACCATGACTCCCTTCTTTGGAAATCTCCTCGTTCGCGTCAATGCCGGCTTCCTGATCCTTGCCTCGGCCGGCGGGCTCGCCACCGACATTGCCGGCTCGTTATTCGGGCGCGGCGCGGAGGCCGTTCTGCTTGGCGATGCGCCCGGTGCCGGCATCGGGTTCATCGAGGCGCACGGGCTCGCCCTGATCATCGGCGTGACGCTCTGGCGTATCGCCTATTCCCGCAACTGGCATGCCGTCCTGGCTACCGTGCATGCGCTGCTCGGAACGGCAAATCTTCTGTTCTGGCAGTTCTTCATCGCCGCCGACGTGCTCGTCGTCGGCTACGTCACAACCGCGGCGCACTTTCTGTTCGTGGTTGCTCACCTGGCGGCAATGGCGGGTTCGATCCGTCTTGCCGCCTCATCCTCCCACTAGACCTTCGATCAACATCAGGACAAACGAAAATGCCTTCGAAATCCGTGAAGAAATTCCGTTCCGCGGCGGCCCTTTTCGCGCTCGCTCTAACCGTTGTCGAGATCGTCGGCACCGCCGTCCCGGCCCTCTCGCTGGTCGGCACCGCCGAGGCCCGCATCGGCGCGCCTTGGACGCCGCGCAGCGCAGCCGGCGTCGCCCGCCGCACCGCGACATGGAGGGTGCTGAGGCACACCACCGTCTGGGTCGCCGCGCTGCCGGCGGGCTGTGTCCGCACCAAGGTCAACGGGTTCGACGTCTGGCGCTGCGGCGGCACCTATTACCGGCTCTATCAGGGTCGCTATATCGTGGTCGTCGTCGATTGAGGTGCCTCCGGCACAACCTCGCCGAGGGCAAGTCTGACGCCTTCGGCGAGATGCTCGGCATCGGCGCGGTTTTCGAACGGCACGCCGCGCAGCGCATAGTCGAGCGGCGAGAAGGGATCGCCCCCCTCGATGAGAGCGATCTGCCGCCGCGCCTTCTCCATCTCGCCCATCTGGGCATAGCAGGCGGCCAGCCGCGTGCGGATCCAGGGCGCCGGGCGCGTCGCGAGTTCCAGCGCCTCCGCCGCCTGGCGGTACTCGCCCATCATGTAGAGCGCCAGCGCGCGGTCGAACTGATACCAGTGCGGATGCAAGGGATCGATGCGGATGCCTCTAGCCAGCCAGGTCAACGCTTCGAGCGGCCGACCGCGCATGGTGAGCAGCATGCCCATCTGCTCGATGCTGTCGGCATCGTACGGGTTGAGCTGCAGCGCAATGCGCATGTGGTGTTCGGCCGCTTCATGGTCGCGCATATAAAGGCGGATCAGCGATTGCACCCGATGACCGGTCGGCTGATCCGGCGACAGCGCCAGGCCCTTGTCGGCAAGGTCGCGCGCGTTTTCGAGCACCGCGTCGCTGGCGCGTCCAAACTCCCCGTCCAGCGAGCGCGCCAGGGCGAGATAGGAGTACGCCAGGCCGTAATTCGGATCCTTGGCGATCGCCGCCTCGAACAAGGCCTCGGCGCCGCGCTGGTCGGTCTGGGCCGGATCGCGCAGCAATGCAAAGCCGCGCAGCAGAAGCTCGTAGGCAGCAAGGCTGGTCACCGGCTTGCGCGAGGCATGCTCCAGCCCGGCATTGGCGACCCGCGTGACCAGCCGGCTGACGATCTGCTCGACGATCTCGCGCTCGATCGCGAACAGGCCGGCGCCTTGCGACTGATAGCGGTCGCCCCAGAGCTGGCTGGCAGTGGCGATGTCGACGAGGCTGACGGCCACCACGACATGCTCGCCCTGGCGGCGCAGCGAGCCTTCGACCAGGTAGTCGGCGCCGATGCGGGCGCGGATCTGCGGCCACTCGGCGCGGCCGAAGGAGGAGAAGGAAAAGCTGGAATTCCGCGCCAGCACCGTGACCGTGCCGAAGCGCGCCACGCCGTTGATGAGGTCCTCGGCGAAGCCGTCGACCATCGCCTCGTCGGCCGGATCGCCGCTCTCATTGCGGAAACGCACCACCGCCACGATCGGCTGGCTGCTGATCTCGGGCGCGGCCTCCGCTTCCGCGGCCAGCATATAGCCGCGCTTGGAGACGGTGCGCACCATGTCGTCGCCCAGCACCTTGCGGATCTCGCGCACCGACTGGGTGAGCGAATCCTCGGTGACATAGACGCCGGGCCAGACGACATCCATCAGTTCCGACTTCGGCACGACGCGGCCCATGTTGCGGGCGAGATGCGAAAGCAGTGCATAGGCTTTCGGTCGCAGGAACAGCGGCTCGTTGACGCCGCGCAGCGTGCCCATGGCCAGGTCGAGCGTGAACCCGCCAAACCGGAACACCTGATCGGCCGTCGCCGTCGTCATCGGGACACCCCTTCCCGCCTATCGCGCAGAATGCCAAGTCGCTCCACTCGAACCGGCATGCGCGCTGCCATTATTGCTCACCGCGCAATTTCGATCAAACTCGCAGTCGGCGCGGCGGCTAGTGTCGCCACGCCGAATGCGAGGAGCCATGAACCCGACCGAGAAGGCGCTGTGGTTTGTCGAAAGCCATCTGCCGGATGCGATTTCTCTCGACGATGTCGCGGCGAGCAGCGGTGTGTCGCGCTTCCACGTGACGCGCGCCTTCGGCGCGGCCACGGGACGGTCGGTCATGGGCTATATGCGGGCGCGCAGGCTCAGCGAAGCGGCGCGCAAGCTTGCCGGCGGCGCGAGCGATATCCTGGCGGTTGCGCTCGATGCCGGCTACGGCTCGCATGAGGCTTTCACGCGAGCCTTCCGCGACCAGTTCGGCACCACGCCGGAACTGGTGCGCGCTGGAGGCTCGACCCAAAACCTAGACCTCGTGGAGCCCATCCTCATGGACAGCTCGCTTCTCACCACGCTCGAGCCGCCGCGCTTCGAGACCAGCCAGCCGTTCCTCATCGCCGGGCTCGGCGAGCGCTACAGTTGCGAATTAAGCGCCGGCATCCCTATGCAATGGCAGCGCTTCGGCCCGTATTTCGGCAACATCCCCGGCCAGATCGACGACGTCGCGTACGGCGTCTGCGTCAACGGCGACGATACCGGCAATTTCGACTACGTCGCCGGCGTAGAGGTCGCCGATTTCTCGGAGCTGCCCAAGGAGTTTTTCCGGGTGCGCGTGCCGGCGCAGAAATATGCAGTGTTTGCGCACCGCGACCACATCTCGACCATCCGCCGGACGGTCAACACGATCTGGAACAAATGGCTGCCGGCCTCCGGCTATGAGATCGCCGACGCGCCGGAATTCGAGCGCTACGGACCGGAGTTCGATCCGCGCAGCGGCAATGGCGGTCTGGAGATCTGGGTGCCGATCAAAACCTGACTCGGCCTGCCGGATTCGGGTCAGGCCGAGTCGAAAATGGCGGATTCCGAGAACCGGAGCGGAGCGTACTGAAGTACGTGAGCACCGGAAGCGCAGGAAGCCGCCATTTGCAGGCCGGCCCCACCCGAATCTAAAGCTCCAAATTCCACGTCTGGCCGACAAGATCCTTGCCGAAGGAATGGTGGCGCTCCTCCTCGACAAGCTTGAAGCCTGCCGCCTGGTAGATGCGGCGGGCCGAGCCCAGTATATCGTTGGTCCACAGCGTCAGCGTCCTGTAGTCCTTGGCGCGCGCGAAGGCGATGCATTCGTCGACCAGCCGCCGGCCGATGCCGAGGCCACGCGCCGACGGCTCGACATAGAGCAGCCTGAGCTTCGCCACCTTGGGCGACTTGCGCACGACAAAGACCGAGCCGACCACCTCGCCTTCCCGTTCCGCGACCCAGCTTCGCTCCCATTGCGAGACAAAGTTCTTGACGAATTCGCCAAGGATCTCGGCAACCAGCGCCTCGTAAGTTTCGTCCCAGCCATATTCCAGCGCGTAGAGCAGGCCCTGACGATGCGTGATCCAGCCGATGTCGCCGACCTGCAGCGGCCGCAGGACATAGGGCACCTTGGGTTCAGGTTTGTCGCCGAGCAGGTCCTGCACCGTGCGCATCGCCTTGACCAGCCGTTCCTGGTCGGCCGGCGCCAGACGATCGAGCAGCGCGCGCACTTGGTTATGCGAATCCTGGTTGAGCGGCGCGAAAGCCTCCCTGCCCGCCGGCGTGAGCGCAATCGAGGAACGCCGCGCATCGGCCTCCGAAGCGGCACGCTCGACCAGACCGCGCTCCTCGAATTTTTTCAACAGCCGGCTGACATAGCCGGGGTCGAGTCCGAGGTCGCGGACGAGGTCGCTGGCGACGAGCCCGTCGCGATGGGCAAGCTCGTAAAGCACCCGCGCCTCGGTCAGCGAAAAGGTGCTTTTCAGCCAGCCTTCGTCGAGCACGCCGATCTGGCGGGTGTAGAAGCGGTTGAAGGCGCGCACCGCATCGATGCGCTCTTTGCCGGGGTGGTCGTGGATGGTCATGGGAGTTCCTCCTGTCCCCAGACAGGATCAACCATTTAGTTGACTGAGTCAATAAATCGGTCGGAGTGGGGTAGTACACAACTTCGTCGTTCTAGGGCGGAGCAAGGAGCGAAGCGACGCGCGCAGACCCTAGAATCCATACCGTGACCTATTCTTACTGAGTCAGAAAGTCGCAGCTGCGGGGGGATTCGCGCTGATTGCGG
>NZ_LPVS01000034.1:0-118383 GCF_014843905.1 Mesorhizobium silamurunense
AGCGATGGCAACCGCAGAACCGTTCTCGGTGAAGGTCGCCTGGTAGTCGGCCCCGATCTTCAGGCTCGAGTTGTTGGCATCCAGATCCACCGTCGCCGCGTCGTTGGTGCCGGTGATGGTCACCGTCACCGTCCCCGTCGCCGTGCCGTCCTGGCTCGTCACCGTGAAGGTGTCGGTCACGACCTGACCCGCGGTCAGTTCGTTGTGCGCGGTCAGTTCGTTGTGAGCGCCGTTGCCGGCGTAGGTCCAGGCGCCGTCGGCGTCGATCGAGAAGTCGCCATAGGTGCCGGCCGCATTGGTCTGCGCCACCACATGCGCTTCACCCGTGTCAGGGTCGGTGATCGTCAGCTGGCCGCTGGTGTTCAGCGCCGCCGCCGCGTCGCCTTCGGTCACGGACTTCGAGTCCGAGCTCACCGTCGCCGCGTCGTTGGTGCCGGTGATGGTGACGGTTACGACCTGCGTTGCCGCCGAGCCATGGCCGTCGTTGACCGTTACGGTGTAGTGCTCGACCACGCTCTGGCCGTCGGCCAGGTACTGGGCGGCGGCGTTGTTGAGGGCGTAGTGCCATTGCACCGAGCCGTTGGCGGCGTTCGCGGCTTCACTGACAGGGTCAAGCGAGAAGGTGCCGAGCGCAGTCTCACCGGCGGTCGGCGTGAACGACGCAGTGTGGCCATCGCTGAGGTCGACGTCGTTGAAGGTGATCGTGCCGGCGGCGTTGAGCGAGTCAGTCGCCGAAGGTGTCGTGTTGGCATCTTCGACGACCGCACCGTTCTGTGCGCCGCTGGTGATCGAGACAATGTCATTCGTTCCAGTGATGGTGATGGTAAGCTGCGCAGTATCCGTGAGCCCATGCGGGTCACGGACGGTGTATGTAAACACCTCAGTGACTGTGACCCCGTCCGCCAGCGCGTTCGTGTCCACATCACCGTTGTTGAGCGTGTAGGTATAAGTTCCGTTCGCATTCAAGGTCAGTGAGCCATAGGTGCCCACCAACGGAGATCCGACGGTCCCCCCATTTCCAGATCCGGATTCCGGACCTGTCCGGACCGCCGAGACAACCAAGGACGGCTGGCCATCGTCCGCATCCGTATCGTTAGACAGCACGTTGCCCGCGGCTGTGGGATCGCCCGCTACAGGTGTATTTCCCGGGCCAACACCGGCCTCGCGCACCGGATCCGCGGCGTTGGTGTCGTCAATTCCGACAGGTGAGCCTGGGTCACGGGCGACGAAAACCTGCTCGATCGCGGAGACTTTCAAATTGATGCTGGTGAAGGTGAATTCTGCCTGACCTGCCTGTCCGGTATTCACGTTCGAGTTCGCGGCTATAAAGGCTCGAAACTGAGCAATCTCACCGTTAAGCGTCGTCATAAACGAAGCGTTATTGAGCTGATCATTGCTTAGATAGATGAAAAGCGTATCGATTTCGGCAGTGCCCTTGGCAGCATTCCCGTTGCCGCCATCATAGGCATCGTAGCCGGAAAAGATCGTTTGTCCGGCCGTCGTTCCCGTGCCGAAGACTTGGCCGCCGATCTTGTACTGATTTTCCCATGCTCGGTAGATAAGAGTGTCCGCCCCGGATCCGCCCAAGACCGTATCGAAGCCGGTGCCTCCATCGAGCGTGTCTGCGCCCGATCCGCCATTCAGGCGGTCGTTTCCAGCGCCCCCGGACAGCACGTCGTCTCCGCTGCCGCCAACTAGATTGTCGTTGCCGCTCGTGCCAACAGTCGAAGTGGCCATTTCTACCCCCTGCGGACAGACGCTCCCGGCGCCCGCCTATTGGCCGTCCGAGACGGCCGACTAACCATGCCGAAAAGATCGGCGCCCAGTCTAACGGGGAGAGGAAATGATCAAAGTGCCATGCAACCAGGCGCAACCCGACAGCCTGGCCCGTGGGCCAGCCATATTGGCAGCTCACAGACAGGCGGTGGCTCGATGGTGATGACTGCGACGGCTATAAATAACCGCGCTGCGTTTCCCCTGCCCCAGTAGCGCTGTAGCTCGTTGTTGCCGGTCGGGAGATAATTCGCGCTACCCCTATATATTAGGATATTATTAACTCTATCCCGGGAAGCGTCAACAGCCAACTCGATGAACAGTTAACGACAAAGGCGTACTTGTACGCGTTCGCGAAAAAACTTCATCGATCGATGGAAGTCTGGGCCAACAACGATCGGCAACTGCTGGAGCGAATCGGTCGGAGGCTGGTTGCGCATACAACCGTCTTGCCGCGCTTGCCGCCGTGCTCCGAAATCGTCGTCTCGACAGCGCACTCAGTTCGTCCTTGATCAAGACTGCCTCGGCCGTCCGGGCTGGCCCGATGCGGCTTCTAAGGCCGAGTGCATCGATTAGGTACGCCCCGTAGCGTGTTCTCATTATTCCGATTGCCGCCCGTCACTGATGGTGAACGTTGATTGCGTTCTGGTACTTAACGAAGGCCAGCCGCAAATGTTCGGCCCGCGTGACGGCGTGCTGGCGCAACTGCGCCGTCCCGAGCAGCAGTCAGCAGCGCCGCAGGTCCGGGTCGTGAGCTCTGAAAGGACGGGATCGTGACGGAAGCTGCCCTGTCATTGGAAATGCCGCCCCCACCGCCCGCCTGGCCGGCGGTGAGGGCCTACGTGTTCGGTGGCCTGACCGTCATCGGTCTGTTGTTCGGCTGCTTCGGCCTTTGGGCGGCGACAGCGCCGCTGACCAGCGCGGCGGTCGCGCCGGGTATGGTGAAGGTGGACAGCAACCGCAAGACCGTCCAGCACCTGGAGGGCGGCATCATCCGGGAAATCCTGGTCCGGGAAGGAGATGCGGTCAAACAGGGCCAGACATTGGTGCGCCTTGACGGGCTCGACGCGGAATCCGATCGCGATGCCGTGCGCGGCGAGCTCGACTCCGCGCTCGCCAGCGAAGCCCGCCTGACGGCGCAGCACGACGCCCTGAGCACAATTCCATCCCGGCGGACTTGTCGTCCAGGCGAAGCGAGCCGGGCGTCGCCGAGGCCATGGCCGGACAGGAGCGCATCTTCCGGGATCAGGCCAAGGTGCAGGCGTCGGAGGTCGAGGTCTGGCAGCAGCGGATCGCCCAGTACCAGGCTCAGATGTCGGCGCTCGCCGCGAGAGTTGCAGCCTTCGAGATCCAGTTACCGTATCTGCGGGAAGAGCTGGCGGACGCCCGCACACTTCTCAAGAAGGGCTATGGCGTGAAGTCCCGAGCGCTCCAGCTCGAGCGCCAGATCATCGCCGCCCAGGGCGAGGCCGACTCGAACCGCGCGAGTATAGAAAGCCTGCGACAGCAGGTCGCCGAGGCAAATGCACAGATCGACAATGGCCGGCTCTCGTATATCAAGAAGGCCGCCGAGGATCTGCGTGACGTTCAGACCAAACGCTCGGATCTCGAAAAGGCGCTTCAGAAGACCGGAGCGCGCGCAGCGCGCCGGGATGTCGTCGCGCCTGAGGATGGCGTGGTGATGAACCTTCGCTACTTCACGCCGGGCGGAGTTGTGGCTGCGGGCGGTGCTATTCTCGACCTCGTTCCCGTTCAGGACAAGATGGTGCTGGACGTCAAGATCCAGCCCCTGGACATCGATGTCGTTCGCCCTGGTCTGCCGGCGACGGTGCGCCTGGTGGCGTACAAGCAAAGGACCACGCCCACGGTGGAGGGCGCCGTTACCCGCGTTTCAGCCGACGCGGAGATCGACGAGCGCAGCGGAGCGACGTTTTTCAAGGCAACAGTCGAGGTGGGCGCCGATCAGCTCAAGAAGCTCCCTCAAGTAAAGCTATATCCGGGAATGCCGGTGGACGTCTCCGTTGTTACCGGCAGGCGAACCCTGCTCGAATATCTTTTCCAACCGGTTGCCGACAGTTTTGCTCACGCCTTTAAAGAGGAGTGAGCAGTAACAGGGTTTTGGTCAATTCGGCCCCTTCTTGCTCCCGGCGAGCCGACGCCGTCGCGCCGCAGATCATCGACACGGCGAAGCCGCTCGGCATCGCGGTCCACGACCACATCATCATCGGCCGCAAGGGCAATGCCTCGATGAAGGGCCTGCTGCTGATCTGAGGTGTTTTCCCGACGTCCGAGGATGCAGGGGAACGACGCTGTCTCCTCATCAGACAGTCGGCTCTGGAATTTCAACGGGAAATCGATCATGATGCGGTTTGGTATTTTCCCGGGATGCTTCGTGTTCCGGCGAAATACTGGAGGAACGGGACATGGCAGTAGTGCTTGTACTCGTTTTGATCGTCGTGGGCTCGGTGTTGTTCCACTTCCTGAGCCCATGGTGGTGGACGCCGATTGCCTCGAACTGGGACTATATCGACAACACCATCATCATCAGCTTCTGGATCACCGGCATCGTCTTTTCCGCTGTCGTGCTCTTTATGGCCTACTGCGTCTTCCGCTTCCGGCATCGGGAAGGCAATCGCGCGGCATATGAACCGGAGAACAAGCGCCTCGAATCGTGGCTGATGATCGTCACCGCTGCCGGTGTCACTGCCTTGCTGGTTCCCGGCCTGTTCGTCTGGAGCCGCTTCGTCAACGTTCCCAGCGAGGCCGCCGATATCGAGGTTATCGGTCAGCAATGGCAATGGAGCTTCCGCCTGCCCGGCAAGGACGGCAAGCTCGGCACGTCCGACACCCGCGACGTATCGGCTGAAAATCCGCTCGGCATCGCGCCCGGCGACCCCAACGGCCAGGACGATATCGTGGTCGAGGCGGCAGACCTGCACTTGCCGGTCGGCAAGCCGGTCAAGGTGCTATTGCGCTCGATCGACGTGCTGCACGATTTCTACATCCCGGAATTCCGCGCCAAGATGGACATGATCCCGGGTTCGGTCACCTATTTCTGGTTCACTCCAACCAGGACCGGAACCTTCCAGGTCTTGTGCGCCGAGTTGTGCGGCCAGGGACACCCGCTGATGCATGGCACGGTCGTGGTCGACACCGAGCAGGACTATCTGGCCTGGGTCGGCCAGCAGCAGACCTTTGCGCAATTGTCGGCGCCCAAGCAAACGGGCTCTGTGAACCAACCGTCAGGAAAGACGATGGCGTCCGGTTTGGACGTCGCGGCAAAGCTCGAAACGCTCGAGGCCCGCTGAACAGGGCGCGGAGGTGCTCCCATGGTCGACGTCACACCCGCAGATGCCGTTCCCCCCGCCGAAGTCGGGGAGGTGGAACTCTACCATCCGCACAGCTGGTGGACGAAATACGTCTTCTCGCAAGACGCCAAGGTCATAGCGGTCCAGTATTCGGCGACGGCAACGGCAATAGGCCTCGTCGCGCTGGTGCTGTCCTGGCTGATGCGCCTGCAGCTCGGCTTTCCCGGCACGTTCGACTTCATCACTCCGGAGGCCTATTATCAGTTCATCACCATGCACGGCATGATCATGGTGATCTACCTGCTCACGGCGCTCTTCCTCGGCGGCTTCGGCAACTACCTCATCCCGCTGATGGTCGGCGCCCGCGACATGGTCTTTCCCTATGTCAACATGCTGAGCTACTGGGTCTATCTGCTGGCGGTGCTGGTGCTGGTGTCGAGCTTCTTTGCGCCGGGCGGACCGACGGGCGCCGGCTGGACGCTCTACCCGCCGCAGGCGATCATGACCGGCACGCCGGGAGGCCAGGACTGGGGCATCATCCTGATGCTCTCTTCGCTCATCCTGTTCATCATCGGCTTCACCATGGGTGGCCTGAACTATGTGGTGACGGTGCTGCAGGGCCGCACGCGCGGCATGACCTTGATGCGCCTGCCGCTCACCGTCTGGGGCATCTTCACCGCCACCGTCATGGCACTGCTCGCCTTCCCGGCGCTGTTCGTTGCTTGTGTGATGATGCTGCTCGACCGCCTGCTCGGCACCTCCTTCTTCATGCCGGCGGTTGTCGAGATGGGCGAGCAGCTGCAGCACAATGGCGGCAGCCCGATCCTCTTCCAGCATCTGTTCTGGTTCTTCGGCCACCCGGAAGTCTACATCGTGGCGCTGCCGGCCTTCGGCATTGTCTCCGACCTGATCAGCACCCATGCGCGCAAGAACATCTTCGGCTACCGCATGATGGTCTGGGCCATCATCGCCATCGGCGCGCTGAGCTTCGTGGTCTGGGCGCACCACATGTATGTCAGCGGCATGCACCCCTATTTCGGCTTCTTCTTCGCCACCACCACCTTGATCATAGCCATTCCGACCGCCATCAAGGTCTACAACTGGGTGCTGACGCTGTGGCGCGGCGACATCCACCTAACCATACCGATGCTTTTCGCGCTCGCCTTCATCGTCACCTTCGTCAATGGCGGCTTGACCGGGCTCTTCCTCGGCAACGTGGTTGTCGACGTGCCGCTCTCCGACACGATGTTCGTCGTTGCCCATTTCCACATGGTCATGGGCGTCGCCCCGATCCTGGTGATCTTCGGCGCGATCTACCACTGGTACCCTAAGGTAACCGGCCGCATGCTCGACGAGACGCTCGGCCGCTTCCATTTCTGGGTGACCTTTCTTGGCGCCTATCTGATCTTCTTCCCCATGCACTATCTCGGCCTGATGGGCATCCCGCGGCGCTACGCCGAGCTGACCGACATGACCATCATGACGGAGTCGGCCCATCATCTGAACTCGTTCATCAGCATCATGGCCTTCATCGTCGGCTTCGCGCAGATGGTGTTCCTGTTCAACCTGATCTGGAGCATCCGCCATGGTCGCGAGGCCGGCGGCAACCCGTGGCGGGCAACGACGCTCGAATGGCAGACGCCCCATACGCCGCCTGCGCACGGCAATTTCGGCAAGGAGCTGCCGATCGTCTATCGCTGGGCCTATGACTACAGCGTTCCGGGCGCCAAGGAGGACTTCATCCCGCAGAACGTGCCTGGCTCCTTCGGCCTCGGCCCATCCAGGGAGCAACCATGAGCGTCATCCTGGTCTTCTTGGCTGTGATCGCCGGCTTTGCCGGATGGTGGCTTTCGCACCAGCGGCTGACGGCGAAGCCGTGGCTCGAGCAAGGCCTGGCGGGAGATTTCGTCAGCCTTGACCGGTCGGCCCTGCCCACCGCCAAGATCGGCCTCGGCGTCTTCCTCGCCGTCGTCGGCTGCCTGTTCTCGCTCTTCACCAGCGCCTACTTCATGCGCATGGGCCTGTCGGACTGGCGGCCGCTGCCGCTGCCGCGCCTGCTCTGGCTGAACACCGGCGTGCTGGTGCTGAGCAGCGTCGCGCTGCAATGTGCCGTGGTCGCCGCGCGCAAAGGCCAGATGGACATGGTCAGGCTCGGCCTTGCAACGGCCGGACTGACCGCCCTCGCCTTCCTTGCCGGCCAGTTGATGGCCTGGCGGCAGCTCACCGAAGACGGCTACCTGCTGGCCTCCAACCCGGCCAACAGCTTCTTCTATCTGATCACCGCAATGCATGGCCTGCACATATTGGGCGGGCTGGTCGGCCTCGGCAGGACGAGCGCCGGCGCCTGGAACGGAGCGCGGCCGGAGCGGCTGCGCCTCAGCGTCGAGCTCTGCGCCATGTATTGGCATTTCCTGCTTTTTGTCTGGCTCTGCATCTTCGCCGTTCTGGCCGGCTGGGCGGCGACGTTCATCGACATTTGCCAACGGCTGCTGACCTAGGAGACCGGCGATGGCCGAGACGACCCTGACACATACCGACCGGATGGCGCCCCGGCCAGCGGGCTGGCAAGGCATCGCCGCCGACTGGGCCTCGGACCAGCGCGCGTTCAAGAACGTGTCCTGGGGCAAGGCCATGATGTGGATCTTCCTGCTCAGCGACACCTTCATTTTCGGTTGCTTCCTGCTGTCCTATATGACGGCGCGGATCTCCACGCGCGTGCCGTGGCCGAATCCAAGCGAGGTCTTCGCCTTGCGCATCGGCGGCTCGGAAATCCCCCTCATCCTGATCGCCATCATGACTTTCGTGCTGATCTCCAGCAGCGGAACCATGGCCATGGCGGTCAATTTCGGCTACCGCCGCGATCGTCGCAAAACCGCGATCCTGATGCTTTTGACCGCCGCGCTCGGCGCGACCTTCGTCGGCATGCAGGCCTTCGAATGGACCAAGCTCATCACCGAAGGGGTGCGGCCCTGGGGCAACCCCTGGGGAGCCGCGCAATTCGGCTCGTGCTTTTTCATGATCACCGGCTTCCACGGCACCCACGTGACCATCGGCGTGATCTTCCTGATCATCGTGGCGCGAAAAGTCTGGCGCGGCGACTTCGACATCGGACGACCCGGTTTTTTCACCAGTCGCCGGGGCCGCTACGAGAATGTCGAGATCATGGGACTCTACTGGCACTTCGTCGATCTGGTCTGGGTGTTCATCTTCGCCTTCTTCTATCTTTGGTGAGAGGCGGGCTTTGAGAGGAAGACATGGCTGAAGCAACCGCAAACGGTCTCGGACAACACGCGCTGCACTCCACCCACGATGCGGTGGCCGCCGCCAAGGCGGACACGCATCAGGAACACCCGATCAAGCTCTATCTGGTGGTCTGGGCATGGCTGTTCATTCTCAGCACCTGCTCCTATCTAGTCGACTATTTCGGTATCGACGGTTACCTCAGATGGTCGCTTATCCTGATCTTCATGATGCTCAAGGCAGGACTGATCGTCGCCGTCTTCATGCATATGGCCTGGGAGCGGCTGGCGATGATGTATGCGATCATCCTGCCGCCGATACTGGTGCTGGTTTTCGTGACGATGATGGTCTTCGAGGCCGACTATACGCTTTTGACCCGTATCGCATTTTTCGGGCCCGGCCCCTGACGCGATTCGAGTCCGGCCGCAGCACGACCAGCCGGGCACAGTAGGGCCGGCCATGAAACCATAGGGCCGCCGGTCCGTTTTTGGTTTGGCGTGTGCGTCGTAAACTCAAGCAAAGGACGCGGACAATGACGATAGCAAACAGACTGAGAGACTTTATCGACGGCAAAGGCATCTCCTACGATACCGTCGGGCATCATCGAACCGCCACCAGCAGGCAGGCCGCCATTGCCGCGCACGTGCCCGGCAGCATGATGGCGAAGTCCGTGGTCGTTCACCATGAACTCGGCTATGCGCTGGCCGTGGTCCCAAGCACCCACAGGATCGAACTCGGCAAGCTGCAGGACGTTATGGACACCCGCCTCGGGCTCGCTTCCGAGGACGAGGTGGTATCGCTCTTCGATGATTGCGACATCGGCGCCATACCGCCGATCGGCGCGGCCTATGATGTGCCGGTCATTCTGGACGAAAGCCTGCGTGACGCCGCCGATATCTATTTCGAGGGCGGCGACCACAAGACGCTTGTTCATGTCAGCGGCAAGGATTTCCGCAATCTGACCACGGGCGCGCGTCAGGCACGGTTCAGCCACCCGGCCTTGTGAGAGAGTACCGGCGCTCTCGCCGGTACTCGTGACAGGGTTCGCTCAGTTCGCCGGTCTTGGGATGGCCGGCGCCTCCACCACCTTGCGATACACATGCCAGGTGGCATGGCCGAGGATTGGCAGCACGACCGCCAGCCCCGCGAACACCGGCAGCGATCCGATGATCAGCCCAACGGCGACGATAAGTCCCCAGACGGCCATTACGATCGGGTTCGTCAGCACCGCGCGCACCGAGGTGTGAATGGCTTCGTAGGCGCCGACATCGCGATCAAGCAGCAGCGGGAAAGCCACCACGGTGGTGCACAACACGACCACGGCGAATATGAACCCGATGGCGTGACCCAGCACGATCAGGGTCCAGCCGCGCCCGGTGGCGAATATCTCAGTGATGAAGCTGGACAGCGACGCCGGTGGCTCGGGGCCGAACAGCTGCTCGTAGAAAATCTTGGCGGTCAAAAGCCACGTGATGAAGATCGCAAACAGCATGATCCCGACCGCGGCGATGGCCGGCAGCGCCGGGGAGTTCCTGACCTCGAACGCGTGGCGCCAGGATATATCGAGACCGGCTTCCCGTCTGCGGCTGATTTCGTAGAGGCCGATCGCCGCGAACGGGCCGATCAGCGCAAAACCGGACACCAGCGGAAATAGCAGCGGCAGCGCGTTCGCCCCCGATGTCCAGGTCGCGAGCACCACGCCGACGAGCGGATAGATCATGCACAGAAACACGATGTGAGAGGGTTTGACCATGAAGTCGTCGATACCGCGCCTGAGTGCGTCGAAAAGATCGGATACACCGATCTTTCTCACTCTCGTGTGCTCCAGCGTTTCGCTGGCCCCTGCGATCACGTGAAAATTTGCCATGACCATTCCTCCAGACAAGGTCCGGCAAGGTCGCGGATTCACGGTGCTACCGCTCTGCGTGACTGGCCACCCAAACCGCGACCTGCACCGGCAGCCAACATACTCCTTCGTGCCCGATTTGTCGTCTTTTCATTGGAGCGGGTGCGGTGGCCGGCCAACGCTGCATACTGGTTCCAGAGGTTTTTTTGCGGTATTCTCCTATAGCGTCGCGCGCCCCTGAGGGGCGCGCAAAAGGACGCTGGATCACTTTGATTGGCCCATGATCCTTTCCCGATTTTCGGGGTCATGCGCCCGGTCGAAGGCGAACGTCATGGACACGCGGACGCTTCTCATACTCGGCCTTGGCATCGTTATTCTGCTGGTGTTGGGATTCTTTGCGCTGCCGGCATGACGGCGCTGGGCACGACACTCAGCAGCGCAATGGGCCGGGGCGAGCCGGCGACCACCGACAGAGCCCGGAAGGACCCGCTCACTTGGAAAACTGTTTCAGGTAAGCGATGACGTTGGCTATGTCCTGATCGCTCTTGAGCCCGGGAAACGCCATCTTCGTCCCTTTGACCATCGCCCTGGGATCGTGAAGATACTTTGTCAGCGTAGGCTCGTCCCATTTGATGCCGGATTTTCCGGCCTCGATCATGGCCGTGGAATAAGTGAAACCGGGATGCGTGCCTGCGGTGCGCCCGATGACGCCGTGCAGAGACGGGCCGACCTTGTTCTGGTCCTGGTCGGCAATGTGGCAGACCTTGCACTTGGTGAAGACCTTCTCGCCTGCGGCAGCATCCTGCGCCTGCGTTGGGCTTGCGAAGAAGGTCGTAGCAGACAAGACGATGAAAAGCGCGGTTGAGCGCATGGCACTTCCTCCCTGGCCGTCGTTTACGTCGGACGATCCGCACCGCGCCAGCCCCTGGCGTGCCCTGCACGGCAGAGCGGAATATCCGCGTCCCTTCAGTGGGATTGCGGCACCTACATACCACAGAATCGTCGCAATGGGTAAGAAAAAGCCAGCTTTTGCGAAGGTTTAGGCGTGTGCGGACAGGTCACGGCAGGTCGGTCTTGCAGCTTGAGGCCATCTGCCCGATCGCCTCGGACAGACCGGCAAGTTCGAAATCGGCCTCGCCGCGTCCGGACAGCAGGCCGAAGCGCCAGGACAGCAACAGCCGGTTCGCCGAAACCAGCCGCTTGATGCCGTCATCCCCTTCCCTGACCAGCAATTTGCCGCGAGGGCCAACGGACCAGCTTTCATCGATTTTGCTGCCACCGTCGACCATCACCGACATGGTGATCTTGCGGCTGGCCGAAACCGCGTCGTTGAGCTGCAGCCATTCGCTCCAGCGCGGTTCGCCGTCGGGCCGGCAGGCCAGCGTCAGGACCGGACTGTAGCCCAGCGCGCCGCCGCCGGTGATCAGCTTGTTGGTAGCGTAAAGCGACGCCGTCACCTGGCCGTCGCCGGCGGCGTCGACGCGCCAGTTGCCGAGATCGGGTCCGGCCTGTGCGACACGGGCCGTGGCAAGCAAGAGCGCCGCGGCAACGACCACGCCCTTCATCTTGAATGCCATAATCACCCGTGCCTCCGAACAACCCCGCGACATGCGATACCGCGCAGATAATCATCAACGTTCGGTATCGCCAGCAGCCGGCATTCATCTGAAGCCGATTGTGTTGCCGCGCGGCAACAACGAATGCGGTAACGAAAAAGGCCGCCTCAAGGGCGGCCTTTCGAAAATCGCGTTATTGAGCCGTATTACTCGGCGTCCTTGGCTGCCTTTTTCTTCGGCGCGGCCTTCTTCTTGGGCTCTTCCGCCTCGTCGGCGGCTTCGCCCGCCTTTGCTTCACTTGCCTTGGCCTCGGCCTTCTTCGAGGAAGCCTTCTTCGCCGGCTTCGCCTTGGTCGCGGTTTCAGCCTCCTCGTCGTCGGCCATCAGCTCTTCCTTGCTGACCTTGACGTCGTTGACCGAAATCTGGCCGAGCAGGTAGTCGACGACCTTCTCCTCGAACATCGGCGCGCGCAGCGAATTGATCGCTTCGGGATTGTTGCGATAGAACTCGAAGGCTTCCTGCTGCTGGTTGGCCGGGAAGCGGCGGACCTGCTCGAACAGGCCGCGCTGCAGCTCTTCGTCCGAGACGGTGACGCCGGCCTTCTCGCCAATCTCGGCGAGAACCAGGCCGAGACGCACGCGGCGTTCGGCCAGACGCATATATTCGGCGCGCGCCTCTTCTTCCGTCGTCTCCTCGTCGGCGAAGGTGCGGCCGGCAGCTTCGAGGTCGCGGTTGACCTGCGCCCAGATGTTGTTGAACTCGGCCTCGACGAGCTTTGACGGCGCCTCGAAGGAGTAGGCGGCATCGAGCTGGTCGAGCAGCTGGCGCTTCACCTTCTGGCGGGTCATCGAACCGAACTGGTTCTCGATCTGACCGCGCACGATCTCGCGCAGGCGCTCAAGCGATTCCAGGCCAAGGTTTTTGGCCGTTTCGTCGTTGATCTCCAGCGCGCCGGGTGCGGACACTTCCTTGACGCTGACGTCGAAGGTGGCTTCCTTGCCGGCCAGATGGGCCGCCTGGTAGTTTTCGGGGAAGGTGACGCTGATCTGCTTCTCATCGCCGGCCTTGGTGCCGATCAGCTGGTCCTCAAAGCCCGGGATGAATTCCTTGGAGCCGAGCACCAGCGGCTGGTCGGTGCCGGCGCCGCCGGCGAAGGCCTCGCCGCCGATCTTGCCGACATAGTCGATGCTCACGCGGTCGCCTTCGGCGGCCTTGCCATCCTTCGGCTCGTAGCTGCGCGCCGACTCGGCGACCCGCTTCACTTGGTCGTCGACTTCCTGTTCCGGCACGTCGTAAACTTGGCGCGTCACCTTGATGTCGGAGAAATCCTTGACCTCGATGGCCGGGATGACCTCGTAGTTGAGGCGGAACTCGAAGTCGGCGCCGCCGGCCAGGATCTTCTCGGCTTCCTTCTCGTCCTCGGTCATGATGACTTCGGGCTGCATGGCGGCCTTCTCGCCGCGGCCCGAGATGATCGAACGGGTCGAGTCGTTGAGGATCTCGTTGACGACCTCGGCCATGAACGACTTGCCGTACATCTTGCGCAGGTGCTGCACTGGCACCTTGCCGGGGCGGAAGCCGTTGATCCGCACCTTGTCGCGGGCATCGTTCAGCCGCGCCATCAGCTTGGCTTCCATGTCACCGGCCGGCACGGTGATCTTGATCTCGCGCTTGAGACCGGAGTTGAGCGTTTCGGTGACCTGCATCCTAAAACCTTTGTTTTCACCAATGAGGCTGCCAAACGGTTCTTAGCCGTTCACAGCCTGCCGGTATAATCTTGCCGGAAATGGCTTTTGGTACGGAACCTGGTGATTTGACCGCTAATGCGGCTCAACCTCTCCTGACCTGCGCTTCCAAAAATGTGAAGAAGTCTTTGTTTTTCCTACTTCTTCTTACATTCTGCAGAAGCGGATAGTCGCGTCCCGTCACATTCGACACGCCTTTTGTCACAGGCTAGGCTAATTTTCAACCATCTTCGCGATTAGGCGAATGACGGTGATCTGGACCCCGACATTGACAGAATGATGGCTACATGGGATTGCCGGGGAACGCGGATGTGGCGGAATTGGTAGACGCCCTGGATTTAGGTTCCAGTGCCGAAAGGCGTGGGGGTTCGAGTCCCTTCATCCGCACCAGCTTTTTCGCCGGCTACTAGCAAGTTTCCCGGGCGCATTCGAATTTTCTGCCAGGTACGTCGGCCCTCTCGTGCGGCCGCGATTGTCTCGGCGAAAGGCGGAGAAAATCCCGCCACGAAGAAACTCCGGCAAGGTCACGACTCCAAGCATCCTTCGAGTTTTCCCCAATCTCTCCGACATCAAACAATGCTCTTGAAATAGTCCGTTAACAGGTCCTTAGTTGCACCGGGTAGGTTGGGGCTTTGTGGGGTTGTGCGCGTAATTTCTGTAGTCTTGGGGGTTGGGTCGGCTGTCGCGGCCGCGACGTGTCAGGTTGAGGCTTTGGAGTACACTCCGGCTTCCCCTCCGGGCCAGCAGCCAATGCTTGTTGTCTCTGGTGAATTTGGCGCCAATGAACCCCTCAACACCTTTAGCAGCGCGGTTGTAGGCAGCGGGGCCAGGGTGATTGTATTCAATTCCCCTGGTGGCAACGTCGGCAGTGCGATTCGGTTGGGGCGTATGATCCGCGCGGCAGGGTTGGACACGCTTCAAGTTCGCCAATTGCAGTGTGCTTCAGCCTGCTCATTGGCCTTCTTGGGTGGCGTCCACCGCATTGCCGAACCAGGCTCTATCGGCGTTCATAGGGCGTCCTTTAAACCGGCTGACGGGATGTCCAACGAAGAAGCGGCGGCCCGTTTCCAGCTCGGAACGGCCGAAATTATATCCTATGTAATAGAGATGGGAGTGGACCCCAAGCTGATGGAGTTAGCTTCGAGCTATGACAAGCACGACATAAGATACCTATCTGCCAGCGAAATGGCAGAGTTGCGTGTGACCAATGTCGAAGCGAACCAATCGCCCGTGGGTACTTCGCAGGTGTCCACGAGACAAATTCCCGTGCCTGTGCGTGCGCCTGCACCCGATGCCGGACGTCAGATGGAGAGCGTTGCGGTCGCCTTCATCAAGGATCTCATCGAGCATCATGGCGACAACAACGACTTCGCCCTTGCTCAAGTCCAGGCGTCCTACGCTCCCACGGTCGACTACTATGGCAAGTTGACGACCCTAAGCTCGATCATTCAGGACAAGAGGAACTATTACCAGCGCTGGCCTGAACGCGGATACAGCGTCCGCGATGACAGCATTATGGTCACTTGCGCTGACGATCGCTGCGTGGTCTCGGGCCTCTATGACTGGGTTGTGCGCAGCCCTTCGACCCACAAGCAGGAAAAAGGCGCAGCAAACTTCAGCTATACGATATCGATTGGCCCCTATCCCAAAATCATCGCAGAGACAGGCAATGTTCAGCGATAAGCGGGACCATCATTGACGCCGACCGTCGCGCTGACGCCAGGACCCATACACTCTAATAAAGCGGCTCCTCGAACAGCGTTTTGTCGCCGTCCATCAGCGCCTTGATCTGCGCCGTGCCGTTGGCCGAGAGCGCCAGCTTGATGCCGAACGGCCGCACGCGCATGTCGTTCTGGATCGCCATCCCCTCGCCTTCCGGCAGATAGAAACGATCGATCCCGTATTCCGGCGCGATCGTCGTGTCGGGCGAACGCAGATCCCAGCCCTCGGTGACATGGCCGGCGATGTCTGCCTCGTCCGGGCCGGCCGGCGCCGGCGCCTGGCCGAACCACGCGGTCGTCGGCTGCCAATAGCCCTCGGCACCCTTCTTCAGCCGCACCACGATCGATGTGTCGTCGCTGAATGACTTGCCTTCCGGAATGTTGGCGATCAGCTTCACCGGGATCCGCGATATGCTGTTGTTGACTGAAATATAGTCGCCGCGCAGCAGATCGCGCGGATCGACGGGCTCGACCTTGAGCAGAACCTCCTTGCCATTGCGCAGGATCGCCGCGCGCCCGGCGATGATCCAGCTGAGGATGCCTATCTGGACGAGTGCCAGCACCAGCGCCGCGATGATCAGTCTTTTGCCGCTCATGCCGCTGCTCCTCCTCCGGCAGGCGTCTTCATGCGTTTTTCAACGCGGATGATGACCAGCGCCAGGATGCCGAGCAGCACGGCTGCGGACAGGAAGAAACCGGCCGTGTCGAGCATTGACTGCAACATCACCCCATAAATGATGGCGAGTTCGAAGGCGAAGCCGGCATAGGCCACCCAGCGCAGCCCCCTGCTCTCACGGCCGCCGAGCATGATCGCCGCGACGATGCCGACAAGCGCGGCCGCCGAGGCAATGGCAAAACCACTGTTGTAGCTCGCCTCATCGGCCAGTTCGAACTCGACCATTGCCAGGCCGGCAAGAAAGCCGACGAGCGCGTGCAAGGGCAGTCGGCCGCCAAGCTGCACGATTCTCTCGACGGGTTCGGCGGCGAAGATCGCCGCCGCAAACAGCAGCGCCGAGACGAGCACAAGCGGAATGGCGACCTGGAGCGTGTTGTGGTCTATGGCCAGCAGTGCCAGATAGAACAGGATCGACAGGATGATCAGGTGCCGCGCCGCCTGGCTGCGCGTCCAGAATGAAATGGCAAACAACACCAGTGCGATAGCGGCGAAGAGATACGGAAACTCGGCCGGCGGAAAAATCCGCCCCATTTGAGGAACAACCAGGCGTCGGCAATGCCGACGGAGGCGACGGTAAGCGGGTTCGAGCGCAGGGCAACCGCCGCCAGCGCCGTGCCGGCGCACCACGTCAGCAGCGCCGAGGCCTCGTCGCCCGACAGGTGGTACATCTGGCCGATCAGTGCGATCGACCCGCCGAAACCCGCGGCCGCGACGATCCATAGCGCCTCGCCGATCGCCGGGTGGTCGCGTGCCTTCAGAACGGCGCCGCCGACATAACCGCCGAGGATGACGGCAAACAGCGCCGCCACGCGCACCAGCCGCGGAATGGCTTCCCAGTTGGCGGCGACGAAGATGAGTATCGCTGCGCCGAACAGGAGCGCGGCCATCATCGCCAGGATCGAGCCGAAGCTCAGCGAGGTGCGCTCGTTGGCGGCCACGTCGCGCGCCAATGCGTCTGCCGTCGGCGCGTCGATCAGGCCCGCTTCCCGCCAGCGGGCGATATCCGCCCTCACCTTCGCCGCATAGCCCGCCATGCGCTTCCCCCAAGCTTGGTCATTCTTTTAGCCGGAACAGCCAACCCGTTGACGCAATGGCATTTTCCGATTCGGCCTTCTTTGTGTCGCAAGCGTGAATGGCCGTTAATGTTGCATTGCACAATTTGCATTGCTGCCATGCGCCAATGGCACTTTTAAACCGATATGATCCCACCTATTTTCCGTTCGTACACAAACGGAATGATCCGTACGAAAGACGAAACGAGCACTACCATGAACCTGATCCGCAACTACCGCAACTGGCGCCGCTACCGGGACACCGTTTCCGAGCTGAGCCGCCTGTCGAACCGTGAACTGACCGACCTCGGCATCAGCCGCAGCGACATCCACTACGTCGCCCGCAAGGCGGTCTAATCCGCTTCGGACCGCGAATGGTCCGAACCAGTTTTGAAAGAGTAAGACAATGAACCTGATCCGTAGCTACCGTAACTGGCGCGTTTATCGCGAGACGGTTTCCGAGCTGGGTCGGCTTTCGAACCGCCAGCTCCATGATCTCGGCATCGTCCGCGACGAGATCAAGATGATCGCCCGCAAGGCGGTTTGACAAGGAATTTCGCCAGGGTCGACCTCCTCCCCGACCCTGACGGATACGGTCAACCTTTACCTCCTCCCAAAGGTTGACCACCGAAACGGCGCCCGCCGGACCTCCTCCCCCGGCGGGCGTTGTTCTCCAGAAAGGATCCGCCCCTTTTCAATTGGCGGAAGGAATTTCGTCAAAGCCGACCTCCTCCCCGGCGATGGCGAATATGGTCGATCTTCACCTCCTCCCGAGGATCGACCCCAAAAACGACACCCGCCGGACCTCCTCCCCCGGCGGGTGTTGTTGTTTTGGAGGCAGTCTTCCGCATCAGCCGGGTCGAATCCGGTAATTGCAATCGCCGCGCCAAGCGACTATTTCGGCGCTCATGAGCACAAATCCCGTACACGTCATCGGCGGCGGCCTCGCCGGCTCCGAAGCTGCTTGGCAAATCGCTGAGGCCGGCGTCCCGGTCGTGCTGCATGAGATGCGCCCGGTGCGCGGCACCGATGCGCACAAGACCGACGGGCTGGCCGAGCTCGTCTGCTCCAATTCCTTCCGCTCGGACGATGCCGAGGCCAACGCCGTCGGCCTGCTGCATGCCGAAATGCGGCTCGCCGGTTCGCTGATCATGAGCGCCGGCGACGCGCACCAGGTTCCAGCCGGCGGCGCGCTGGCCGTCGACCGCGATGGCTTTTCCAACGCGGTCACCGCGAAGATCGAGGCGCATCCGCTGATCACCATCGTCCGCGAGGAAGTGCCCGGCCTGCCGCCGGCGGACTGGGACCAGGCGATCATTGCCACCGGCCCGCTGACGGCGCCATCGCTGGCGCAGTCGATCGCCGGGGCAACCGGCGCCGATGCGCTGGCCTTCTTCGACGCCATCGCCCCGATCGTCCATTTCGACACGATCGACATGAATGTCTGCTGGTTCCAGTCGCGCTACGACAAGGTGGGCCCAGGTGGCACCGGCAAGGACTACATCAACTGCCCGATGGACAAGGAGCAGTATCTCGCCTTCGTAGCGGCGTTGCTGGAGGGGCAAAAAACCGAGTTCAAGCAGTGGGAAGGCACGCCCTATTTCGACGGCTGCCTGCCGATCGAAGTGATGGCCGAGCGCGGCGTCGAGACGCTGCGTTACGGACCGATGAAGCCGATGGGACTGACCAACGTCCACAATCCGTCGGTCAAGGCCTATGCGGTCGTGCAGCTCCGCCAGGACAATGCGCTGGGCACGCTCTACAACATGGTCGGTTTCCAGACCAAGCTGAAGCATGCCGAGCAGGTGCGCATCTTCCGCACCATTCCGGGGCTTGAAAATGCGGACTTCGCGCGTCTCGGCGGCCTGCATCGCAACACTTACATCAACTCGCCGACACTGCTCGATCCGTCGCTGCAGCTGAAATCGCGGGCCGGCCTGCGCTTCGCCGGCCAGATCACCGGCTGCGAAGGCTATGTCGAAAGCGCGGCCATCGGCCTGCTCGCCGGCCGCTTCGCCGCCGCCGAACGGCTTGGCCAGCGGCCCTCGCTGCCGCCGTCGACCACCGCCTTCGGCGCGCTGCTCAACCACATCACCGGCGGCCATATAGTCTCCGACGACGAGCCCGGAAAGCGCTCTTTCCAGCCGATGAACGTCAATTTCGGCCTGTTCCCGCCGGTGGAAGCGCCGAAGGTCGAAGGCAAGCGCCTGCGCGGCAAGGACAAAACCGTCGCCAAGCGCCGCGCGATCACATCGCGCGCACTGGCTGATTGCAGGCAGTGGCTGGGGTTGCCGGCGCCGACGGCGCAAGCTGCCGCGGAATAGCCGCATGCCTGGATCCGAATTCGGCACGATCCCTCAGCTTCTGCCACCGGGCTGGCCGGAGAGTGAGGAACCCTTCGCTGGCGACTACGAGATCTTTTGGAGTGTCTACATCCGCTGCAACAACAGGCGGAAGTTGCGCGAGGTTCATATACCGGCACTTGAAGCGCTGATCGGCCAGCCCCATGGAGGCAAGGGCTGGGTGCTCGAAACGAAGACTACAACGAGAACCGCGATCGAAGCTTGCAAATGATCGTTGCCCTGCAGCGCCTCAAAGGCCCGTACAACGACCGATTCCTCGTTGATTTCATGAAGACACTCTATTCGCTGTCGCCGTCCTGGACTATCCAAGCCCGCCTCGATCCGTCACATCCTCACGGCGTGTATGTCAACGCGCGATTTGCACGAGAGACAGCCCCGGAGGCACCGGCAGTTGTCGATGCAATGGTAGAGTTGGAGGGCAGTTTCAGAGACGCCATGGGTGGCGAATCCGGGCGTTACCTTGGGACGGGTCAACGTATCGGCGGTGATTCTGCAGCGGGCGGATCGTGATAGATTAGCTACTCTGCCGGCTCCGCACCTGCCATCGGCAATCCCGGCTTGCCCGCCTCGCCTGGATTTCGCCTGACATAAGCCGCCTTCAGCGTCTCCGACGTGTCGCGCGATCCGTCATGGCTCCAGCCGGGTGGCTGGACGAGATAGTTGAGGCGCTGGCTAAGCGTCAGCCCCGGCATCAGCGTATCCTTGAACATGCCGATCCACTCGTGGAAGGCGACCTTCAGCAGATTGAAGGTGCCGATATTCTTGACGATGCCGTAGCGCGGCCGGTCGCTCTCCAACTCCTCGACGAAAGTACCGAACATGCGGTCCCAGATGATCAGCGTGCCGGCGAAGTTTGCGTCGAGATAGCGCGGATTCGTGGCGTGGTGGACGCGGTGATGCGATGGCCTGTTGAAGATGAATTCGAACCAGCCCCACATCTTGCCGATCGTCTCGGTGTGGATCCAGAACTGCCAGACGAGGTTGAAGCCGAAGGCGAAGGCGATCACCGCCGGATGGAAGCCGAGCAGCACCAGCGGCGCCTGCAGGATGAAGGTGAAAGTAAAGAGCCCGGTCCAGCTCTGCCGGAGCGCCGTCGAGAGATTGTAGTGCTGGCTGGAATGATGGTTGACATGTTCGGCCCACACCCAACGCACCCGATGCGCGATGCGGTGATAGACGTAGTAGCGCAGGTCATCGAGCAGGAAGGCGGCGACGAACACCCAGATCGACAGGCCGAGATTGAAGAAGCGGAACTGCCACAGCAGCGCCCAGTAGGACACGAGCCGAGCAAGAGGCCGGCAACGACGTTGCCCGTTCCCATCATCAGGCTGGTAAGCGTGTCGCGTGTCTCGAACGATCCCCTGGCGCGGCCTGTGCGCACCAGCCAGAGCTCGATCAGGATCGCGGTGACGAAGAACGGAATGGCTAGCTGGGTGACCTGCGGAAAATTGTAGTCGTCCATCACGCTGCCTTTCGGATCCGATCGTGGCCTTGCAGCGCCGCCGCCACGGCCAGCGCGTCGGCTTCGTTGGCAAAGGCAAACCGCCCGCCTTTCCAGGTGAAATCATCCATTCGCAGCAACACGGCGTTCCCTTCCCGCGCCAGAGCGAGAACATCACAGGCTCATGGGAAGCGGCTCCTCCGGCGGCTCGCATTTCTTTGACGCGAGTCCACGCGACGGAACCCCTAGCATGATTGACGTTTTACGTCAAAGGGGTGCCCAGCCGCGCATGGCATGACGCAAGAGCAGCCAGTGCCGGCGCAAGGTTGAGAGTGTCGCGGTGTCTGCGAGTGGAGATCGACCCGCTTTGTCCATCTTGTCGAGATAGGCGCGCGTCAGCGCCAGCGGCAGAAAAGCCGGGCGCAGTGAGGCCGGGAGAGCCAACGCGCCCTTCTCGAAAGCGCTGAGATGCTCCCGCGCCAGGGCCATCATCGCCGCCACCGCCCGCTCCGCGCCGGCACCACCCTCGCCTTTGACGAACTCTTCCGGTGTCGTACCCGCGGCCGCAAGGATATTGGCGGGCACGTAGCATTGGCCTCGCCTGCGATGCAGCGGCAACAGGAGCAGCAAGCCCGTGATCGCCTGCGCGCAGCCGGCCCTGCCCGCCAATTCGGCAAAGCGCGGCGCGGCAGCCGCATCGAGCACCATTGCCGCAAGCTGGATGAGCGCCGCGGCCGTCTCGCCGCAATACCCCTCCAGGTCGGTCCGCGATGGCATCGGGTCGTCATAGAGATCGAAAATGCGTGCTTCTAGCATGTTCTCGAAAGCGGCCTTCGGCAGATGATTGGCGGCGATCGCCGCCCTCAGCGCATCGGCGGTCGGATGACCGGTCTCCGCCCCGCCCTCGGCCATGATGACATCGCGCCACCATTGCAGCCTCACCTCGCCCGGCAGCGGCTCACGGATGCGGTCGCGAACGCTGGCGATCTCGGCATTGAAGGCATAGAGCGCAAGCAACGCGTCGCGCTTGTCGGTCGGCGCGTAGAGCGCGCAGAGATAGCGGTCAGGATCGGCGGTGCGTACCGCGTCCATGACGATGTTGGAAGTGCCGGCCATTCAATCGACGGCAATGAGCGCTGCGGCCACGGCGCGGTCCTCGGCCAGAAGCACGTTGTAGGTGCGCACGGCTGCGCCCGTCGACATCGGATCGGCCGAGATGCCGGCCGCTTTCAGCGCAGAGCGCAACGCCGCCGGCAGCGGCCGCAGATCCTTGCCGGTGCCGACCAGCAGGATTTCGACGTTGCCGGCCTGGGCGAACAGCTTGTCGAAGTCCGAAGCTTTCAGTGCCTGCGGATCGGCCGGCTCCCAGCCATGGATGCCCGACGGCAGGCAGAGCAGCGAGCCGCGATGCGACATGTCGGCAAAGCGGAACCCACCATTGCCATAGGCCTCGATCGGCGCCCTGCCCGGGAAATGCGCCTCGCGGATGACGATGCCTTTGGCCATGGGCCGGGCGGCGTCAGGTCGCCACGGCCTTGCCGTTCGCCGGCTTACTCTCTTCGGCGGTCGCGGCCTGCGGCCTGAGCTTGAAGAGGATCAGCAGCGGCGCGGCGATGAAGATCGACGAATAGGTCCCGAACACCACGCCGAACAGCATTGCCAGCGTGAAGGAGCGGATCACCTCGCCGCCGAACAGCACCAATGCCAACAGCGCCAGGATGGTGGTCACCGAGGTCAGCGTCGTTCGCGACAGCGTCTCGTTGATGGCGTTGTTCAACAGCTGTGGCAGCGGCATCTTCTTGTATTTTCGCAGATCCTCGCGGACGCGGTCATAGACGACGATGGTGTCGTTCAGCGAATAGCCGATGATGGTCAGGATCGCCGCCAGCGACGACTGGTTGAACTCAAGCCCGGATATGACGAAGAAGCCGATGGTCATCACCACATCGTGGACCGTGGCGACGATGGCGCCGACCGCGAACTGCCATTCGAAGCGGAACCAGACATAGAGCAGGATGCCGACCAGCGCGATCAGCATGGCGATCGTGCCTTGCTTGGCGAGTTCCCCGGAAACCGTCGGCCCCACCACCTCGACGCGGCGGAAATCATACTGGTCCTGCAGTTCGCCCCGCACTTTGTCGATGACGGTCTGCTCGGCGTTCTCGCCCGCCTGCTGCGTGCCGACACGGATCAAGACGTCGTTGGGCGCACCGAATTGCTGCACCTGGATCTCGCCGATGTTGAGCTCGGACAGCCGGCCGCGGATGTCGGCGAGATCGGCGTTGCCCTGCTTGGACTGCACCTCGATCATCGAGCCGCCCTTGAAGTCGATGCCGTAGTTGATGTCGATGGTCAGGAACCCGACGACCGACAGGATCGACAGCAGGCTGGACAAAGCGAATGTCCAGCGGCGGATGCCCATGAACGGGATCTTGGTTCCCGGCGGAATGAAGGTGACCGGCGCGCGCGGCAATTCCTTCGGGCGCGCTCGGCGCAGCCAGATCGACACCAGCATGCGCGTGAAGGTGAAGGCGGTGAACACCGTCGTCAGGATACCGATCGCGTAGGTGATCGCGAAGCCCTTGACCGGACCGGTGCCCAGCCAGAACAGCACCACGGTCGCGATCAACGAGGTGACATTGGAGTCGACGATCGTCGCCAGCGCCTTGGCGAAGCCGGTGTCGATCGACTGGATCACCGAGCGGCCGTTTCGTCGCTCCTCGCGGATGCGCTCGTAGATCAGGACGTTGGAGTCCACCGCCATGCCGATGGTGAGCACGATACCGGCGATGCCGGGCAAGGTGAGCGTAGCGCCCAGCAGCGAAAGCAGCGCCACGATCATCGCCACGTGGACGGCCAGCGCGATATTGGCGAGGAAGCCGAGGAAGCCATAGGCGACGAACATGAAGGCGACGACGAGGATCGAGCCGATCACGCCCGCCACCTTGCCGGCGTGGATGGAGTCCTGGCCGAGGCCCGGGCCCACCGTGCGCTCTTCGATCACCGTCAGCGTCGCCGGCAGCGCGCCGGCGCGCAGCAGCACGGCAAGGTCATTGGCGCTTTGCGGCGTGAAGTTGCCGGAGATCTGGCCGGTGCCGCCAAGGATCGGCTCGCGGATCTGCGGCGCCGAAATCACCTGGTTATCGAGGATGATGGCGAACAGCTTGCCGACATTTTGCGCCGTCGCCTGGCCGAAGCGGGTCGCGCCCTTGGAATCGAAACGGAACGAAACGACCGGCTCATTGGTCTGCGAATTGTAGGTCGCCTGCGCATCGACCAGATTTTCACCCGAAACGATGACGCGGTTCTCGATCAGGTACGGAACCGGTGGATCATCCTGCGAATAGAGGATCGAGGAGCCCGCGGGCGGACGGCCCTTCAGCGCGTCCTGCACAGGCATCGACTGGTCGACCATTTGGAATGTCAGCTTGGCGGTCTGGCCGAGGATTTCCTTCAGCCGCTGCGGATCCTGCAGGCCCGGCACCTGCACCAGGATGCGGTCGTCGCCCTGCCGCTGCACGATCGGCTCGGTGGTGCCGAGCTCGTTGACGCGCCGCTCGACCACTTCGATCGACTGCGTCAGCGCTGTCGAGGTGCGGTACTTCAGGCCGGCGTCGGTGACGGTGAATTTGAGTAAGCCGGGCTCGGAATCATCCAGCGCCATTTCCTGGATGGAGCCGCCGCTGAACAGTCCCGCCGCCACCGGATCGGTCAGCGGCCTCAGCACCTTCTTGGCTTGATCGAGCTGAGCCGGGTCCGTGATGCGCACCTGCACGGTGCGGCCGGAGCCGGAAAGGCCGGTGTAGTTGATCTTCGGATTGGCGTCGCGCAGCAGCGTCCTGATCTCGTCGCGCGTCGTCTCCATCCTGTCCTTGATCAGATCGTTCTGATTCATTTCGAGCAGGATGTGCGAGCCGCCCTGAAGGTCGAGGCCGAGCGTCATCTGCCGCTTCGGCACCCAGCTCGGCAGTTGCGCCAGTGTGCTTGCCGGGAACAGGTTGGGCGCGGCGAGGATCACTGTGACGGCCACGGCCAGCCAGATCAGGATCATCTTCAGGCGCGAGAAATAAAGCATTCGTTCTTATCCGTTCAGGCGTACAAGCGGCAGCGTTCCGCCATCGAGGTCTGGATTACTTCTTGGCGTTCTGGTTCGCCACCGGCTCGCCCTTGACGCGCACGTCAGAGATCGTCGAGCGCAGCGCCGTCACCTTGGTTCCGCCGCCAAGGTCGATTTCCAGTTCGTTGTCGTCGATCACCTTGGTCACCTTGCCGACGAAGCCGCCGCCGGTCACCACCGTATCGCCGCGGCGCACCGCAGCCAGCATTTCCTGGCGCTTCTTCAGCTGGGTGCGTTGCGGCCGGATGATCAGAAAATACATGATCACGAAAATCAGGACAAACGGCAAAATGCTGATGAACATGTCAGGCGAGGTACCGACGCCTTGGGCGTATGCCGGTGTGACGAACATCAAGAAACTCCTGGATGATTGAAAACCGCCCCGGGGCGGCCTCGCGAAATTTGGGCGGAATATAGTCGGTAAAGTTGCCAATGCAACTGCGCGACAAGCCGAATCCGTTGCTTTTCCAGCCGTTTGGCGCGTGCTAGAGGGTCGCAGCCGCAAGCCGCTTGGAGCTGGCCGAAAGATCCTGCTCCAACAAAAGCTTGCAGTTGGTTCTTGGTGTGCAGCCCCGGACCCGTTTCACGTTCCGAGATTGCCAAAGCGAAAAAGACCGGAAATGACCGATAGCCTGGATGCCCTGAACAAAAAGCTCGACCGCCTGATCGAAGCGGTGTCCCGCCTCGCCCCGCCGCCGGTTCCGGAGACCGACCTGGGCGTGGCCGACTGCTTCGTCTGGCAGGCCGATCCGGGGTTCCTGGAGCCGGTAGGCAAGGTCAACCGCGTCGACATCGGCCTGATCCGCGGCGTCGACCGTGTCCGCGACATCCTGCTCGACAACACCGAGCGCTTCGCGTCCGGCTTCGCCGCCAACAATGTGCTGCTCTGGGGCGCGCGCGGCATGGGCAAGTCGTCCCTGGTCAAGGCCGTGCACGCCAAGGTCAACGCCTCGGATACGCTCGACCGGCCTCTCAAGCTGATCGAGATCCATCGCGAGGACATCGACACGCTGCCTAAGCTGATGGGCCTGCTGAAGGCGGCGCCCTACCGCTTCATCCTGTTCTGCGACGACCTCTCCTTCGACCATGACGACACCTCCTACAAGTCGCTGAAGGCGGCGCTCGAAGGCGGCGTCGAAGGCAGGCCGGCCAATGTCATCTTCTACGCCACGTCGAACCGGCGGCATCTGTTGCCGCGCGACATGATCGACAATGAGCGCTCGACCGCCATCAACCCTTCCGAGGCGGTGGAGGAAAAGGTGTCGCTCTCCGATCGCTTCGGCCTGTGGCTCGGCTTCCACAAATGCTCGCAGGACGAATATCTCGACATGATCGACGGCTATGTCCGTTATCACGGTCTCACCATCGACCACGAGACGCTGCGCGCGGAAGCCTTGGAATGGGCAACAACGCGCGGCAGCCGCTCTGGCCGCGTCGCCTGGCAGTTCACCCAGGACCTGGCAGGCAGGCTTGGGAAGCCGCTGAAGGACTGACGGTCCGCCTTCGGCTGCAACTGAAAAAGCCCGCTCCTGGCGGAGCGGGCTGAAGACGGCGGGCCGGACTGGAGGTCAGGTGGCCCGCAATTGTTCTTGTTCTATTCGAGATAGCCGCTCGGATCGACCGGGGCAGAGTTCTTGCGCACCTCGAAGTGCAGCTTCGGCGAGTCCGTGGTGCCGCTCATGCCGGACAGCGCGATCTCCTGGCCGCGCTTGACCTTCTGGCCGCGCTGCACCTCGATCGAGCTGGCGTGGCCGTAGACGGTGACCAGCCCGTTCTCGTGGCGCACCAGCACCGTGTTGCCGAACTCCTTGAGGCCGTCGCCGGCATAGATGACGACACCGTTCTCGGCCGCCTTGATCGGCGTTCCTTCCGGCACCGCGATGTCGACGCCGTCCTTGCCGGAGCCAAAGCCGGAGATGACGCGGCCGCGCACCGGCCAGCGCATCTTGCCGATGCCCGTCGCATCCGGCGCCACCGCGTCGTTGTCCTCCGCCTGCTGGATGACCTTGGCGTCCTTCTTCGGCGGCGTGTAGGAGGCGAGCGTCTCCGACGGCGTGGTCTTTGCCGGCGGTTGCGTGGTCGCCGTCGTCACCGGGTCGACGGCCGGCTTGGTCGCGGCAGGCTTGGCGGCGGCGACGGCAACGGTGCCGCCGGCCGGGACCTTGAGCGTCTGGCCGATCTTCAAGAGGCCGTCCTTCATGCCGTTGGCCTGCTTGAGCGCCGTGACGCCGACGCCGGTCTTGCGGGCAATCGAGGAGAGTGAATCGCCCTGCTGGACGGTGTAGGTGCCGCCGGCGCCGGCCGGCTTTGCCTCGGCCATCTGAGCAGGCTTGGCGTTCTTCGAGCCGCTGGCCGCCGCCGATGCATCGACCTGCGCGGCCGACTTGCCGTCCTTGAGCTTCGGCTGCTGCGGCAGCACGGCAACCTTCTCCGGCGCGCCGGCGGGCTGCTTCGGCGGATTGGCGGGCTTGGTACCGTCAGCAACCTTCGGCTCGCCCTTGCTCGAATAGGCATAGGCCGGGATGACGATCTTCTGCCCGCTTCTGATGCCCTTGTTGGCATCCAGCCCGTTGACCTTGATGATCGCGTCGGCCGGCACATGATATTGACGCGCCAGGCCGGAAATCGTTTCCCCTTCCCTCACCACGATCTCGGTCGCGTGCGGCGCGGCACTTGCATTGCGCACGGCATCGGGCTCGGCGGTCTTGAAAGGCTTCGCAGGCTGCACGGTGCCCGTCGCCGTCCTGTCGAGATGTGGCGCGGCAGGAGCTGGCGCGAGCGCCGGGGCGGAGGTGGTGCGCATCGGCTTGGCGGGCGCGGCAGCCGGCGCCGAGGGCGGCGGCAATTGCTGGGACGTCACCGGTTCGAGGCTGGAGCGGCTCACCGACTGGGTGTGGGTTCCGTCGACGGGTGCTGGCGCCACCGTATCGCCCGGATAGGGCTGGTCGGCACTCTGCTTGTTGATGATGGCGCGCTGATTGTTGGTGGACGAGGTGAAGACGTCGTCGACACCATTGAAGCGCATCGCCTGCGAGCTGCACCCTGCCGCGGCGCCGGCGATCATGAGGACGGCGCAGCCACGCGCCAGATTGCGTCCGTTTGCCTTCAAACCATTGAATTGCATCGCACTAACCCGCACAGACCCGGTACAAACTGGTCATGATTAAAGCGCGTTAATGTTACTGGGCGGTTAACCCATTAGAATCCGTCGAAAATTTTCTTAAAACATGCGAGGAAATTTTGGCGGGGCCGCCTGGCGCTGGCTAGATCACCGCGGCGACGCTGCGCAGGACCGGCTGCAGCCTGACCATGCCGATGTCCTCGCGCTCGAAACGGCTGCCGACCTTGGTGAGCTTGGCCAGCACCTGCTCGCCTTCCTCTGGGCCGATCGGCGCTATGACGACGCCACCGCTCGACAATTGATCGAGCAGGAAGCGCGGCAGGCTGTCGAAAGCCGCCCAGGCAAGGATGCGGTCGAACGGCCCTTCGTTGTGCAGGCCGTTGGAGCCGTCGGCCTGGCGCACGATGACATTGCTGATGCCGAGCGCCTCGAAACGCTGTTTTGCCTGCTCGGTCAAGGTCTTGTAGCGGTCGATGGTGACGATACGC
Source organism: Mesorhizobium silamurunense (assembly GCF_014843905.1). Taxonomy (NCBI): domain Bacteria; kingdom Pseudomonadati; phylum Pseudomonadota; class Alphaproteobacteria; order Hyphomicrobiales; family Phyllobacteriaceae; genus Mesorhizobium; species Mesorhizobium silamurunense. Next base: position 28,448 of record NZ_LPVS01000034.1, read on the forward strand.
GCGGCAAGTCTGGACATCACGGCGGCCGTATAGCCCGACCCGGTGCCGATCTCGAGCACACGGTTGCCCGGCTCGATGGCCAAAGCCGCGATGACGGCCGCCTGCAGGTCCGCGCCCTCGATCGCTTCGCCGCATTCGATCGGCAGCATGCCTTCCGACCAGGCGACGGAATGGAACTGCGCGGACAGGAAGCCGCGGCGCGGCGTCGCCTCGAAGGCGGCGACCAGCGCCTTCGGCGCTGTTCCCCTGCCTCGCAGGCGGAGCAGGAAAGCGGCAAAACCTTCGCGGTCGTCAATGGCCGTATTCATGAGAGCGCCTTGGTCAGCTGGTCGCGGAGTTCATGGGCGGTAAGGTCGAGCTGCAGCGGCGTCACCGACACCAGCCGGTTGCGCAACGCGTAAAGGTCGGTGCCCTTCTTGCCTTCGACCGGCTCGCGGCCGAAGCGCAACCAGTAGTAAGGCAGGCCGCGGCCGTCGCGGCGCTCGTCGACCCAGAGGCTGTGCACGAGCTTGCCTTGCGAGGTGACGACCGTGCCCTCGATTTCGTCCGGCGCGCAGTTCGGGAAATTGACGTTGAGCAGCACGCCTTCCGGCAGCGGTGTCGCGATCAGCTTCTTCAGCAGCGCCGGCGCCAGCGCCTCGGTCGTCTCGTAAGGGACGACGCGGTCCTCGCCGACATAGGAGTAGGCCTGGCTCACCGCGATCGAGCGGATGCCGAGCAGCGCGCCTTCCATGGCGCCGGCGACGGTGCCGGAATAGGTTACGTCGTCGGCGATGTTGGCGCCGGAATTGACGCCCGACAGGATGAGGTCGGGCGGACCGGGCAGGATCTTTTTCGTACCCATGATGACGCAATCGGTCGGCGTGCCGCGCACGGCATAGTGCTTCTCGCCGACCGTCCTTAGCCGCAGCGGCTCCGAGATCGACAGCGAATGCGCGTAGCCGGACTGGTCCTGCTCCGGCGCCACCACCCAGACGTCATCCGACAGCGTGCGGGCGATGCGTTCGAGCGACGCCAGCCCCTCGGCATGGATGCCGTCATCGTTGGTCAGCAGGATGCGCATAAGCTCATTTCGATTCGATCTTGGCGAGACCACCCATGTAAGGCCGCAGCACTTCAGGAATGGTTACGCTGCCGTCCTCATTCTGGTAGTTCTCGATGACGGCAATGAGAGCGCGGCCGACCGCGGTGCCCGAGCCGTTGAGCGTATGGACGAAGCGGTTGCCCTTGCCGTCCTTGTCCTTGTAGCGGGCGTCCATGCGCCTGGCCTGGAAATCGCCGCAGACCGAGCAGGACGAGATTTCGCGATAGGCGTTCTGTCCCGGCAGCCAGACCTCGATGTCGTAGGTCTTGCGCGCGCCAAAGCCCATGTCGCCGGTGCACAGCGTCACCGTGCGGAACGGCAGGCCGAGCCGCTTCAGCACCTCCTCGGCGCATTGCGTCATGCGCTCATGCTCGGCGAGTGAGGTCTCCTGGTCGGTGATCGAGACGAGTTCGACCTTGTAGAACTGGTGCTGGCGCAGCATGCCGCGCGTGTCGCGACCCGCCGAGCCCGCTTCCGAGCGGAAGCACGGCGTCAGCGCCGTGTAGCGCAGCGGCAGCTTTTCATGCGCGGTGATCTCCTCGCGCACCAGGTTGGTGAGCGGCACCTCGGCTGTCGGGATCAGGCCGAGGCGCCCGTCGCCATGCGGCGTGAAGAACAGGTCCAGCTCGAATTTCGGCAGCTGGTTGGTGCCGAAAAGCACTTCGTCGCGCACCATCAGCGGCGGCTGGATCTCCTGATAGCCGTGTTCGGTCGTGTGCAGATCGAGCATGAACTGGCCGAGCGCGCGTTCCATGCGCGCGAGCTGGCTCTTCAGCACGGTGAAGCGCGACCCCGACAGTTTCGCCGCGCGCTCGAAATCCATCATGCCGAGCGCTTCGCCGATCTCGAAATGCTCCTTCACCCAGTTCCGGCGCGTCGGCACCTCGCCAACGATGCGCTTCACGACATTGTCGTGCTCGTCCTTGCCGACCGGCACGTCCTCGAGCGGGACATTGGGCAGCACCGCGAGCGCATCGTCCAGCGCCTTGTCGAGCTCGCGCTCACGCGCCTCGCCGTTCTGGATGAACGCCTTGATGTCGCCGACCTCGGCCTTGAGCTTTTCGGCAAGCGCGGCGTCGCCCGAACGCATGGCATTGCCGATCTCCTTCGAGGCGGCGTTGCGGCGTTCCTGCTTGACCTGCAATTCGCTGAGATGCGCGCGGCGCGCCTCGTCCCTGGCGATCAGGTCCTCGACGGTGGACTGCGCGTCATCGGCCGACCACGAGCGCTTCACCAGCGCATCGACCAGAGCCTTCGGGTTGTCGCGAATCCATTTGATGTCAAGCATGGTCTAAACGCTCCTGGCTGAGGCCAGAGGGCGTAAACCGCATCCGTCATCGATGCAAGACGGCGGGTAACCGCACTGCCGCAATTTCCTGGCGTTGGACGAGTTCGCGACTAGGTCGACGACGCGTCAGGCGTCTTTTCCGCGACCGAGCTCGCCTCTTCCTGCTGCTCGCGCGCCAGGCGATCGCGTGCCTGGCTACGCTCGATCATGCGCGAGGACCAGATGGCGACCTCGTAGAGCAGGATGGTCGGGATGGCGAGGCCGCACTGGCTCATCGGGTCGGGCGGCGTCAGCACCGCAGCAACCACGAAGGAAAGGACGATCGCCCATTTGCGCTTCTCGGCCAGCGCCTGCGACGACAGCAGGCCAACGCGCGTCAGCAGGCTGGTCACCACCGGCAACTGGAACACCAGGCCGAAGGAGAAGATCAGGGTCATGATCAGGCTGAGATATTCCGACACCTTCGGCAGCAGCGAGATCTGCACCTGATCATCGGTGCCGACCTGCTGCATGGCGAGGAAGAACCACATCACCATCGGGGTGAAGAAGAAATAGACCAGCGAGGCGCCCATCAGGAACAGGATGGGCGACGCGATCAGGAACGGCAGGAAGGCGCTGCGCTCGTTCTTATAAAGGCCTGGCGCGATGAACTTGTAGATCTGCGTGGCGATTAGCGGGAAGGCGATGACCATGCCGCCGAACATGGCGAGCTTCACCTGGGTGAAGAAGAACTCCTGCGGAGCGGTGTAGATCAGCTCGACCTTGTGTGGGTCGAGCCCGGCCCATTGTGTCGCCCATTTGAACGGGATGACCAAAAGGTTGAACAGGCGCTTGGCGAAGAAGAAGCAGACGAGGAAGGCGACAAAGAAGCCTCCGAGCGACCAGATCAGGCGGCGGCGCAGTTCGATAAGGTGCTCGATCAGCGGCGCCGACGATTTCTCGATTTCTTCCTTTTCCTTGTCCGAAACGCTCACTTGGCGGCTCCCGCCGTCTTCTTGGTGTCGGCGGCCTTCTTCGGGGCCGGCTTCTTCGCAGCGGGCTTTGCCTCGGCCTTAGGCGCCGCCTTCTTGGCGGGCGCAGCAGCCTTTGCCGGGGCCGGCGAGGATTTAGCCGACGCATTCACGGCCGACGCCTTGGATGCTGCTGTTTTCGCTGCGGCTCCCGGAGCCTTTGCCTTGGAGGTCGCCGCCTTTTTCGCCGGCTGGGCCGGCACTGCGGTCTCCCCCACTGGCACGGCCACGGAGGCATCGGTCATGACCGGGAAGATCGGCGCGGCCGGCGCGGCTTCGGTCCCGGTGATGCCGGGCATTTCCGTCGCGCCGGTCTTGAGCGGCTCGGCCGCCTGCGGTGTCGATGCAGCCGGCTCGGCCGGTTTTGGCTTCATCATCGTGTCAACGCCGGCCCGCACATCGGCCGCCGCCTGCTCGAACGGATTGAGCTGCTTGCGGACTTCGGTCATCGGATTGAGGCTGCGAAGGCTATCTATCGAACTCTTGACGTCGTCGAGTTCGGCTTCCTTCAGGGCGTCGTTGAACTGCTTCTGGAAGTCGGCCGCCATCGTGCGCAATTTGGCCGCGGTGCGACCGAAGGTGCGCAGCATGGTGGGCAAATCCTTCGGCCCGACGACCACGATCATGACGACCGCGATCACCAGCAGTTCGCTCCAACCGACTTCGAACATGGCAATCTATTCCAACGAGAGCTGTTCCAACGAGAGCCCGGGGCTCAGCTCTTGCTGACCTTTTCCTTGCCCGGCGAAACGGTCTCGTCGGCACGGTGCTCGACGGTGCGCTTGTCGTCGGCGGTGTCGTCGTCGGCCATGCCCTTCTTGAAGCTCTTGATGCCCTTGGCCATGTCGCCCATCAGCTCGGGGATCTTGCCCCGGCCGAACACCAGAAGCACGATGACCAGTACGATCATCCAGTGCCAAATCGAAAATGAACCCATAACAATCTCTCTCGAATGTTTTCCCTCGGCGATGATCTATGCGTTTTCGCTCGGGGATTCAAACACAACCGCAATGAAGTTGATAAAATGGCTAGCGGATGTCACGCACTTTCGGCGTGAGCGCCTTGCTACGAATCCGCGCAGCCCTTGCTAATAGACCATTCGCACCGGCTTGGCGGTCACTCTTCCGTGACGCGCGGCGTGAGCAATCCAAGCTCCTCGAGGTCGATGTCGGTCAGCGCATCCTCGTCCTCGGCCAGCGCGTCCGGATCGGCCGGCGGCACCGGCATCGAGAAATTGGACGGCATGCGCGTCGACAACAGCCCAGCGCCCTTCAGCTCTTCCATGCCGGGCAGATCGCGGATCTCCTCCAGCGCGAAGTGATCCAGGAAGGCATCGGTCGTGCCGTAGGTCACGGGACGGCCGGGTGTGCGGCGCCGGCCGCGCATCCTCACCCACTCCGTTTCCAGCAGCATGTCCAGCGTGCCTTTGGAGGTCTCGACGCCCCGGATGTCCTCGATCTCGGCCCGCGTCACCGGCTGGTGATAGGCGATGATCGCCAGCACTTCGAGCGCCGCGCGAGAGAGCTTTCTCTGCTGCACGGAGTCCCGGCTCATCAGGAAGGCGAGATCGCCGGCGGTGCGGAACGCCCAGGCGTCGCCGACCCGCACCAGGTTGACCCCGCGCTTGGCGTAGATTTCCTGCAGATCGGCCATTGCCGCCGCGATTTGCACGCCCTCGGGCAGGCGCGCCGCCAATTGCCTTTCGCTGACAGGCTCGGCGCTGGCGAAGATGATCGCCTCGGCCATGCGGACGGCTTCCGACAGCTGCAGCCGCTCGGCGGGGTTCTCGATGAAACCCTGTTCGGCCATCTCGTCTTCCGGCTCGTCCTCGACCTTGAACGGAATGACCGAAGCGTTGGCACGTTCGCTCATGATACCACCTCGACTGCCTTAACCCCTTGTGCGCGGCCGCGCAGGTAGATCGGCGCGAAAACCTGATCCTGCCGCATTTCCAGCTTCCCCTCGCGCACCATTTCGAGCGTCGCAGCGAAGGAACTGGCCACTGCGGTGCGCTTCTCTTCCGGCGCCGCCAGATATTGGATGAGGAAGCTGTCCAGCGCCGTCCAGTCGCTGATCGTCCCGACCAGCCGCGCCAGCACGTCGCGTGCGTCCTTCAGCGACCACACGGCGCGGCGGGCGATCGTCACGTTGTTGATCGCCTGCCGCTGGCGCTGCTGCGCATAGGCGGTCAAAAGATCGTAGAGCGAGGCCGAATAGGCGTTGCGCTTCTCGACGATGACCATTTCCGGCATGCCGCGCGCGAAGACGTCGCGGCCGAGCCGGTTGCGGTTGACCAGCCGAGCTGCGGCGTCGCGCATCGCTTCCAGCCGCTTCAGCCGGAATTGCAGCACCGCCGCCAGTTCCTCGCCGCTCTCGCCCTCTTCGCCCGGCTGCTTCGGGATCAAGAGCTTCGACTTGAGGAAGGCGAGCCACGCCGCCATCACCAGGTAGTCGGCCGCAAGCTCGAGTCTGAGCGCCCTCACCTTTTCGATGAAGGCCATATACTGCTCGGCGAGCGCCAGGATTGAGATGCGGGCGAGATCGACCTTCTGGTTGCGCGCCAGATGCAGGAGAAGGTCGAGCGGTCCCTCGAAGCCGGCGACATCGACCACCAGCGACGGATCGCCGGTCAGACGTGAATCGTCATTCTCGGCCCACAGACGGTCCATCGGTGCGGCCTTCGCAGCCCTGCTGTCCAATGTTTCCGCCACTTGCCCTTCTATCCCTCGGTTCAGGCCACCGCTTCGAAATAGGTGGCGAATTCCGCGCGTATCGCGCTTTCGTCGGCGACATCGCCGTCTTTTATATAGGCCAGCGCCCGCTCCGCTCTCGCCAGGGACTTGCCTTCGAGCACCGTCGTGCGCGACGCGATGCCGGACATTTCCTCGAAAACGCCGTTGCAGTGAAGGACGAGATCGCAGCCGGCCGCAAGGATCGAGGCCGCCTTTGTCGGGAAATCCCCAGAAAGTGCCTTCATCGAGGTGTCGTCGCTCATCAAGAGCCCGTCGAAGCCGATCTCGCCGCGGATCAGCTCGTTGACAACCTTGGCCGAGGTCGTCGCCGGATTGTCCGGGTCGACGGCGCTGTAGACGACATGCGCCGTCATCGCCATCGGCAGGTGGTTGAGCGCCTTGAACGGGGCGAAATCATGTTGCCGCAACTCGGCGAGCGGCGTGTCGACCGTCGGCAGCGCGAAATGCGTATCGGCAAAGGCCCGGCCATGGCCGGGAACATGCTTCATGACCGGCAGGACGCCGCCCGACATCAGGCCCTCGGCCGAAGCCTTGCCAAGTTCGATCACGGCATTGGGTTCCATGCCATAGGCGCGCGCGCCGATGACATCGCTGGCGCCCGCGATGGGGACGTCGAGCACCGGCAGGCAGTCGGCGGTGATGCCATGGCGCAGCAGATCGAAGGCGTGAAGCCGCGCCAGGAGCCACGCGGCGCGGCGGCCGGCCTCGCGATCGTCGCGCCAAAGGGCGCCAAGCGCCCCACCTGCAGGATAGTTCGGTGCCAGCGGCGGCCGCAGGCGTTGCACCCGGCCGCCTTCCTGGTCGATGAAGACAGGAGCGTCCGGCCGTCCGATGCAGTCGCGCATCGAATCGACCAGGTCGCGGATCTGCTCAGTCTCGCCGACATTGCGCGCGAACAGGATGAAGCCCCAGGGACGTTCGTCGCCGTAGAAACGGATTTCATCTTCAGTAAGGGATTTCCCGGCGCAGCCGAGGATCATGGATTTTGATTCGGTCATGGGTAGAACCTTAGGGCTTTGGGAACGCAAAGGGAATCACCCCTGCCCGCCGACGTCCGAACGCCAAGAACCGTCCACAATGAAAAGCCGGCGCGGCCTTGCGGCGGCGCCGGCTTTGAGACGGTCTGGGACGATCAGCGCGACACGAAGCAGGTGCCGCCGGCCGCCTTGTAGCTGGTGCACAGGTTGATCGCGTCGTTGCGCGACTGCGCCGGCACGCGGACGCGGTAGAAAGTTCCCTTGCCGGCGATTTCCGCCTTGACGATGTTGGCGGTGCGCCCGGAGAGCACGCTGCCGTAGCGGCGCTGCAGGTCCTGGTAGGTCGATTGGGCGCTTTCGACCGTCGGCTGCGAGGCGATCTGCATCGACCACGAGCCGCCGCCTGATGCCGCCGGATCGATGGAGGCGACCTGGTCGGGCTTGACCTCGCCGACGATGTCGACCGGCTGGTCGGACGGACGCGGCGGCGCCACCGGCACCTTCGCCGGCGTGTTGGTCGACTGGGCCCTGGCTTCAGCCTTCGGAGCGGCAGTGGGCTTCGCTGCAACGGCTGGCTTGGCGGTATCGCTCTGGTCGCCGTCGCCTTGATCGGCAGCCTGGTCGGTGGCTGGCGTCACGGTTCCCGTCGGTTGGGCATCGCCCTGCCCGGCCGCAGCGACGTGCTGCGGCGCCGGATCGGCCGGCTCGGCCGCCGCGACTTGCGGCGCGGGAGCTAGGTCCTCGCGAGGAACCAGCGAGCCGTCAGGCTTCACCATCATGGTCTTCACCTTGCGCGGCGCAACGGCGACGACATCGTTGTTGGTCCCCTTGTCGGCCTCCTGCAGCACCTGGGCGATGCGGTCCTCCGATTTCGGCGCCGGGGCGGCCGGCCGTGCACTCTCGGGCGCGGCGACCTGGGCGCCAGCCGGCGCTGCCGCGTTCGGAGCCGGCGCTGCTGCGTCCGGAGCCGGCGCTGCCGTGTTCGGATTGCCCGCTGCGTCGGTACCGGGCGCGGCATCGGTGTCGTCAGGCGAAAGGTCGACGATCCGGCTCTGCGGCGGTTCCTTTGACGCCACGTCGATCGGTTCCTCGACATTGGTCACCAGTTTCTGCTGCACCGGTTCGGTGGGCTTGGCCGACCCGCCCTTGGCCACAGCGTCATAGACCTTGTTGTCCTGGTTCGGCACCACCGCGCCGCCCGGGTTTTCCGGCTTGACCTTGATCGGCGAATTGTCGGCCTTCACGATCACGGGCGCTTCGCTGCCGCCCTTGCCGCCGAATGAGAAGGCGAGAGCGCCGAGACCGCCGGCAATCACCGCGGCGCCGACCAGCGCTGCAACCATCAGATTGCGGCTGCGCGGCTTCGCGGCTTCGCGCTCGGCAAGGCCCGGCACGGTCATTGCCTCGTCGAGTTCGGGATCGTAGTCGAGTTCATCTGCGGCGAAATCGTCAACCTGCGAAACCGGGCGGCTGCCAGGCAAATCGTCGGCATCGAACGCGCTCGCGGCCGCAGCATAGGACGGGGTCGCCGGCGCGGCGGGCGTCTCGGCGCGCAACTCGCGACGATCGTAGCCGGTCTTGAATCCGGCATTGTAGGAATCGTCGTCATAGCCCCGGCTCTGCACCGGAGCGGCCGCGATCTCGGTCGCGTTCATCTCGCTAAGCAGACCTGCAAACTCGGCATCGAGATCGTCATAGGCGGGTGCCGCCGGCTGATCCTCCTCGAAGCTGAGCTCCGGGATATCGAGATCGTCGGCCAGCGCCACGACGCGCTCAGGCACGTCGACCGTCTCGACATCGGGCATTTCCTCCTGATGGCGGGGCGGCGGCGCCGAGGCTGGCTTGGCGTAAGCGGAATAGTCCTTCGCCGGCTCGTCACTATAGGCAGGCGCCGCCATCTGCGGCGACGAAGCCGGTTTGGCGTAGGCGGAATAGTCCTTCGCCGGCTCCTCACGATAGGCGGGAGCCGCCATTTGCGGCGCCGAGGCAGTCATCGGCTGCGGCGCGGACGACGCCTGCGCGGGCGCGGCGACCGGGGTCACGCGGCTCCACGACCGGGACGGCTCGGCCGCCGCCACCGGCAGGTCCTGCTCGATGCCCTTGGCGAAGGCGGCATCGAAAGCCTCGTCATCGAAATCGATGCTCGGTTCGGCATCCTGTTCGGCCGCGACGTCTTCGAAGCCCTGCCGGTCGAGTTCGCCGGCGAGCAGCGTATCGAGATAGGCATCGGCGGACTGGGCGGTCTCATCGAGATCCCAATCGAGATCATCGGCAACGGCGGCCTGATGGCCGGTGTGGCTGGCCGGCTGCTGTACCGGAGCGGATTCTTTGGCGACTGCAACTGGGGCGACTGAAACTGGGGCGACTGAAACCGGGACGACTGAAACCGGAGCGACCGGAATGGGAGCAACCGGGGCCGGCGCAACCGGAATGGGTCGCGCGGTCATGGCGCCGAGCAGCGCGTTGAGTTCGTCTTCCAGGCTCCGCTCGCCAATGGTCGCGGCCGGCTTGGCCGGCTCGACCGCCGCAACCGGCGGAACCGGGGCCGTCACGGCCGGAGCAGGCTCCGCGAAGGACGGCTCGGCCGTGGCGACGGGCTCGACAGCGGGAACCTCCGGCTCCTCGGCCAGGGCCTCGGCGAAGTTGAGTTCGAGATCGTCTTCGAAGACCCGATCGGTCGCGGCCTGATGGTCGGCGACGGGTTCAGGCTCGACGGCGGGAGCTTCCGGCTCCTCGGCAAGGGCGTCACGGAAGCTGAGCTCGAAATCGTCTTCGAGGACCGGATCCGCCGCTGCTTCGTGATCGGCCATGGGCTCCGGATCGGCGGCAGGTTCGTGATCGGCGGCGAAATGCGCCGCCTCGACCGGCGCCTCGACCGCCTGCGGCTGCTCGTCATCGACCGACAGTTCCTGTTCCAGGGTCAGGTCCTGCGGCTGATCGATATCCATATCGACGTCGGCCACCACCTGATCAAGCTGGGCCCGATCGAATTCGGCCTGGTCGAACTGGCTGTCGAAATCTTCGTCGGCGATCGGTTGGTCAGCAACGGCGTGTGCCTCGGTCGGCTGAACGTCAGTGGCTTCGGGCTGCTCGATCTCACGCTCGTCGAACGCCAGCTCGTCCTCGAGCGACATCTGGACCGCGTTGTCGAAATCGGCGTCGAGCGCCGTCTCGGCCACAGGCTCAACGACAGCAGGCTCGACAACCCCAGGTGCGGCGGCCGCGGTGGCGCCTCGGTTCGTGTCAGGCACATCGTGGTCGATCCGAAAGCCCTCATCCAGCGAGACCGCCATTTCCTGGTCGATGGAAAGGTCGTCCTGCAGGGGCGAGACTTCCAAGGAACTCGCGACCGCCTTGTCGAAATCATCGTCGAAGGTCGTGTCGGCGGCCGGCTCCGGCGCACGGGGCGTCGCAAAGTGGGCATGATCCGCCGCGTCGTCAAACACAAAATCCCGCTCGAAGGACGCAAGCTCGTCGTCGGTGAGAGCAATATTGGCGGCTTCGTTGGCCGGCTCGTACTGCGCCGCCGGCGCGCTTTCCTCGGCAGCGTCGAATTCGCCCATCAGCTCCTTTTCGAGGTCGATGTCGAAATCGGCATCGTCCGCGGGCTGGTTTGCCGGCGCAGCCTTTGCGACCGCTGACGTCTGCGGCCTGACCGGCTGACGCGGGTCGAAACCCATGATCCGGGTCAGTTCCGCGAACGGATCGTCGTCGGCGACGTGGTTGTTTGCGGCTACTTTCAGCTGGGTTCTGTCTGCCATTATTGTTCCCGAACTCGCACACAGTCGGACGCCATGGACGTCGCGCAGGGTTGGCCCTTACCAGCGCAATGTGGGCAAAAGGTGACAGGTTTTTTAGTCAAACCTAACGCATTTCGGTAGGCGCATCAGCTCCTATCAGCGTCAGGCCGGAGGTCAAAACATCCGAAACAGCCTGCACCAGCCCTAGTCTGGCATACGTCAATTGTGGGTCGTTAACCTTAACAAAACGTAAGTCCGGGTTGTCGGTGCCCCGATTCCAGTGTGCGTGGAAGCTGGACGCCAGATCGTAGAGATAGAATGCCAGCCGGTGCGGCTCCAGCGCAAGTGCCGCGGATTCGATCAGCCGTGGATATTCAGCCAGCTTACGGATCAGGCCGATCTCGCCCTCGTCCGTCAGCGACGCGACCGAGGCCACGAGCCGGTTGCGGTCGAAATTCGCTTCGCCCAATTGTTCGCTCGCCTGCCGGAACACCGAGTGGCACCGCGCCGAGGCGTATTGCACATAGAACACCGGATTGTCCTTGGACTGCTCGGTGACCTTGGCGAAGTCGAAATCGAGCGGCGCGTCGTTCTTGCGGTAGAGCATCATGAAGCGGATCGGGTCCCGGCCGACCTCCTCCACCACGTCGCGCAGCGTGACGAAATCCCCCGACCGCTTCGACATCCTGACCGGCTCGCCGTCGCGGAACAGCTTCACCAACTGGCAGAGCAGAACCGTCAGCTTGACCGTGTCGCCGGCGACCGCGCGCGCCAGCGCCTCAAGCCGCTTGACGTAGCCGCCATGGTCGGCACCAAGCACATAGATGAGATCGACGAAGCCGCGCTCGACCTTGTCCTTGAGGTAGGCGACGTCGGCAGCGAAATAGGTGAACGAGCCGTCCGACTTCACCAGCGCCCGGTCCATGTCGTCTCCGACCGCGGTCGAACGGAACAGCGTCTGCTCGCGATCTTCCCAGTCGTCCGGCTTCTCGCCCTTCGGTGGCGGCAGCTTGCCCTTGTAGATATGACCCTTGAGCGTCAGGTCGGCAATCGCCGCCCGGATCTTCTTGGCATTGTCGGCATGCAGCGTGCGTTCGGAGAAGAAAACGTCGTGATGCACGTTGAGCAGCGCCAGATCTTCGCGGATCATCGCCATCATCGCGTCGACCGTGCGATCCTTCACGATCGCCAGCGCTTCCTCTTCCGGTATCTCCAGCAGGCCAAGGCCGAACTCCTCGGCCAGCGCCTGGCCGACCGGGACCAGATAGTCGCCCGGATAGAGACCGGCCGGAATCTCGCCGATGTTTTCGCCAAGCGCTTCGCGGTAGCGCAGCATCGCCGAGCGGCCGAGCACGTCGATCTGCGAGCCGGCATTGTTGATGACATATTCCTTGGTGACGTCGTAGCCGGCGAAGGCCATCAGGTTGGCCAGCGTGTCGCCGACGACGGCGCCCCGGCAATGGCCGACATGCATCGGGCCGGTCGGATTAGCCGAGACATATTCGACATTGGCCTTGCGACCGCCGCCGATCTTGGAGCGGCCATAGTTGCGGCCCTCGCCGAGCAGCACCGCGAGATGCGCCTGCCAGAAGCCGTCCTTCAGCCTGAGATTGACGAAGCCCGGCCCGGCAATATCGGCGGACGCGATATCGGCATCGGCGCGCAGCGCTTCGGCCAGTCTCTCGGCAAGCGCGCGAGGATTCTGGTTGGCGGGCTTCGCCAGCACCATCGCCGCATTGGTGGCAAGGTCGCCGTGGCTCGCGTCGCGCGGCGGCTCGACCGCGATGCGCGACAGGTCCAGCGCTCCGCCGTCCTTGTCTTTCAGATCAAGGGCTTCGACAGCTTTTACGATCCGCGCGTTGAAATCGGCGAAGATATTCATTGGGTGTGCTCTGGGCTTTAAACAGGCTACCGGCAGCTTGGCCGGCAAATCGTGGCTCGCCCTAGCTCAAATCGGGCGTATGGTCAAACAGACGCCTGTGCTCCTTGAGCGCATAGGTGTCGGTCATGCCGGCCAGGAAATCGGCGACGCTGCGTGCCTTGATGCGATCCTGCGCCCTGTCCAGCCCTTCGCGCCATCCATCCGGCATGGCGCGCGGGTCGGCGAAATAGATATCGAACAGGTCGCGGACGATCTGTTCGGCCTCTGCCCGCACGCGCATCACCTCGGCATGCCGGTAAAGATGCTTGTAGAGAAAAGCCTTCAGTTCCTTTTCGGCTGCGGCCATGCTTGCGGAGAAGGTCACCATCGTCTCGCCCGCCGCCCTCACCGCATCGGCGCTGTCCGGCTTGAGGCGCTCAATATTGGCGGTGGCGGAAGCAATGACGTCCTCCACCATCAACGTGATCTGCCGGCGCATCAGCTCGTGGCCGGTGCGTACGTCGTCGAGCTGTGGATAGCGGGCGCGCACGCTCTTCAGGATCGAACCCGGCAGGCCGACGTCCTCGAGCATATCCAGCGTCAGGAAGCCGGCGCGCAGGCCGTCGTCTATGTCATGCGTGTTGTAGGCGATGTCATCGGCGATCGCAGCACACTGCGCCTCGATGCCGGCGAAGCGGTCGAGCTCGAGGTCGTGCAGTTCGGAATAGTCGCGGATCGCCTGCGGCACGGGACCCTTCAGCCCCTTTCCGCTGCCATCGATCAGAGGCCCATTGTGCTTGACCAGCCCTTCCAGCGTCTCCCAGGTGAGGTTCAACCCGTCGAAATCGGCATAGCGCCGCTCGAGGCGTGTGACGACACGCAACGACTGTGCGTTGTGGTCGAATCCGCCCCAGCCGGCCATCTTCTCGTTCAGCGCCTCCTCGCCGGTATGGCCGAAAGGCGTGTGGCCGAAATCGTGGACCAGGGCGACCGCTTCGGCGAGATCCTCGTCGCCGCGCAGCGCCCGCGCCAGGGCGCGCGCAATCTGCGCCACCTCGATCGAATGCGTCAGCCTGGTGCGGTAATGATCGCCCTCATGCGCGACGAACACCTGCGTCTTGTGCTTCAACCGGCGAAATGCGGTGGAATGGATGATGCGGTCGCGGTCGCGCTGGAACGGCGTGCGGGTCGGGCTTTCAGGCTCATCGAACAGCCGGCCGCGCGACTGCGCCGGATCGCTCGCATAGACGGCGCGCGGCCGGTAGCCGAATCCGATATCGCCGAGAGCATCCTTGCTCATTCGCCCACCAGTTGACTTGCCCCCGCCCGCTTCATACCTATCATGGGAAACCGAAAGCAAGGTGACGCCGATGGGCGCGGATGCCAAGACTGCCATGAAGGTCGAAATGACCGACGCCGCCGCGAAGCGGATCGTCAAGATCGTCGCCGGCGAGCCCGGCAAGACGGCGCTGCGCGTTTCCGTCGAAGGCGGCGGCTGCTCCGGCTTTTCCTACAAGCTCGATCTCGTCGATAGTCGCAACGACGACGACGTCGCCATCGAGAAGGATGGCGCGACGATCCTGATCGACGACCTCTCGCTGGTCTATATGGGCGGCTCGGTGATCGACTTCGTCGACGACCTGATGGGCCAGTCCTTCCAGATCAGGAACCCGAACGCCGTCGCCTCTTGCGGCTGCGGCACCAGCTTTTCCATCTGACCGATCCGATGCCAGCGATCGGCGCGGTCCGCCAGGTCGCGCTGTCGGCCGGGCGCGATCTCGATACGACGCTGGCCTTCTGGCGCGATGTGCTCGGCATGAGCGTGCATGCGCGCTACGATCCGCCGGGCATGGCCTTCATCATGGCTGGCCAGGTGCGGCTCCTCTTCACCGACGGCGTTCCGCCCGGCACCGTCTATCTCGACATTGCCGGTCTCGAGACCTTCCACGCCGAGGCGAAGGCCGCCGGCGTTCCGTTCACCGCGCCGCCGTGTCCATCGCGACACCGAGGGCCGCTTCGGTCCGGCGGGGGAAAGCGAATGGATGGCCTTTCTAAAGGACCCGGCAGGCAATACGATCGGCCTCGTCGAGCGCCTTGCGCCGGAAGAACATTGAGGTCCGCATGAAGATCGTCACCTGGAACATCAACGGCGTTCGCGCCCGCATCGGCAACCTCACCCACTGGCTGACCGAGAGCGCGCCGGACATCGTCTGCCTGCAGGAGATCAAGACGCTCGACGATCAGTTCCCGCGCGCCGAGATCGAGGCGCAGGGCTACAATGTCGAGACCAACGGTCAGAAAAGCTTCAACGGCGTCGCGCTCCTGTCGAAGCTGCCCTTCGACGAAGTCAATCGCGGTTTGCCCGGCGACGATGCCGACGACCACGCGCGCTTCATCGAAGGCGTCTTCTCGACCGACAAGGGCGCGCTGCGCGTCGCCTCGCTCTATCTGCCGAACGGCAATCCGATCGACGACGAGAGGAAGTTTTCCTACAAGCTGTCATGGATGGCGAGGCTCGAGCGCTGGGCGCAAGAACGGCTGAGGCTCGAGGAAGCATTGGTGCTGGCCGGCGACTACAACGTCATCCCCGAGCCCGCCGACGCCAGGTCCCCCGACAACTGGCTCGGCGACGCGCTGTTCCAGCCGCAGACGAGACAGGCCTTCCGCCGCCTGAAGAATCTCGGCTTCACCGAGGCCGTTCGGGCCGTCACCGATTCGCCCGATGTCTATACTTTCTGGGACTATCAGGCCGGCGCCTGGCAGAAGAACAACGGCATCCGCATCGACCATCTATTGCTGTCGCCCGAAGCCGCCAACCGCTTTTCCTCGGCCTCGGTCGAGAAGCATGTGCGCGCCTGGGAAAAACCCTCCGACCACGTGCCGGTAGCGATCGATCTCGACCTGCAGCCGGCCTGAAAGCGCTGCCTACGCACTCTCGCCGAACCCTGATATCGCCACAAATCGCGCGTTGGATGCGAATTGTTGCGGGGGTTCGATGGTGATCCGATCTGTTCTTTGCCCGATTGGTCTTGCGCTGGCGTTCGCGGTGCCGGCGCCGGCGCTCGCGGCCCCGGAGTGCCTTGCCAACGGCAAATCATTCAAGGTCGGCGAGACGGCCTGTCTGACCGTCGCCGGCGAAAGCCACCTCGCCCGCTGCGACATGGTTCTCAACAACACGTCCTGGACGAAGATCAAGGACGTGTGCCCCGGGGACGCCCCAAAGCTTCACCCCACATCGCTCTCGACGCCGCCGCCAAGTACGATGCCGACAGAGCCGGCCGATAATTGAGGCCGAAGCCGCTGATCTCCCCTCTTGAGGGGGAGATTGGCAGCCGCCGCCTACTGGTCGCCGTTGTTGCCTTTGGTCAGGATGTCGTCGGCCAGCGAAATCGCCGTGCGGCGGTCGGCTTCGCCGGCGGCGGCGAAGGCTTCTTCCTGCATGCTGCGGATCCAGGTCTGGTCGGCCGGCGGAGCACGCTCAAGCGCGGCCGTCATCATCGCCAGGCCGCGCACGACCTTGCCGCTCTGGAACAAGAGATTGCCGAGCGTCGCCTGCGCGCCGGCATGGCCTTTTTCGGCCGCGAGCTGCAGCCAGCGCCCGGCCTGCTTGACGCTGGCCTTCACGCCGCCCTCGCCCTTCAAAAACATCTGGCCGATCTCGAACTGGGCGTTCGGGTTGCGGTAGTTGGCGGCAGCGCGCATGTAGTATTCCTGCGCCGCGACCTCGTTTTCCTCGACCGGGCTGCCCGGGATGCCTTTGCGCAGATAGTCGCCGAGCGCGACAAGCGCATCCGAGACATAGCTTTCCTCCGGCGAACCGGGCTCGACATCCTGGTCGACGATCTCCGAGAAGAACTTGAAAGCCGCATAGTCGTCGCGCGCCACGCCGTCGCCTTCGGCATACATGCGCGCAAGCTTCCAGGTGGCGCCGATCTGGCCGTTCTCCGCGGCATATTTATAGGCCTCGACCGCCTGGTCCTTGTGGCCGTTCTTGTAGGCGGAGAAGCCGAACTGGAACACCGCCCACGGGCTCGACTGCGGCTTCACGCCGGTCTTGTCGTCGAACACCTTGTCGTCGAAGGCCATGGCCTGCCCGACGGCACCCAAGGTCGCAACCGCGACCAGTGCCGAAAAGACAGACGACCTCAACACCTCAAATGTCCGCATAGCAGTGTGTTTCTTTCGCACCGCCCGGATGGGTGACCGCGCCGTCGCGGGCCGACCCTACGGTCTGCGCATATTTCCAGATCGCGCCGGACTGATAGTCGGTCTTGCGCGCCTTCCAACTCTTTGCCCGTGCCGCCAGCTCGGCATCCGACAGCGCCACCTCGATCGTGCCTTTCACGGCGTCGATCGAGATCACGTCGCCATTCTTGATGAGCCCGATCGGACCGCCGACCGCCGCCTCCGGCCCGACATGGCCGATGCAGAAGCCACGTGTAGCACCGGAAAAACGCCCGTCCGTGATCAGCGCCACCTTGCCGCCCATGCCCTGGCCGTAGAGCGCTGCCGTCGTCGACAGCATCTCGCGCATGCCCGGACCGCCGCGCGGCCCCTCGTAGCGGATGACGAGAACCTCGCCTTCCCGGTAATTGCGCTGCGTGACCGCTTCGAAGCACTCCTCTTCCGAATCGAAGCAGCGCGCCGGACCTGAGAATTTCAGCTCCGACATGCCGGCGACCTTCACGATCGCGCCTTCGGGGGCAAGGTTGCCCTTCAAGCCCACAACGCCGCCCGTCTTGGTGATTGGCCGATTGGCGGGACGCACAACATCCTGGCTGTCATTCCAGGAAACGTGCTCCATGTTTTCGGCCAAAGTGCGGCCAGTGACCGTCATGCAATCACCGTGCAGGTAGCCATGGTCGAGCAGCGTCTTCATCAAGAGCGGAATGCCGCCGGCCTCGAACATGTCCTTGGCGACATATTTGCCGCCGGGCTTGAGGTCGGCGATATAAGGCGTCTTCTCGAAGATCGCCGCCACGTCGAAGAGGTCGAACTTGATGCCGGCCTCATGCGCGATCGCCGGCAGGTGCAGCGCCGCGTTGGTCGAACCGCCGGTGGCCGACACGACGGTCGCGGCATTCTCCAGCGCCTTGCGGGTGACGATGTCGCGCGGCCGGATGTTTTTGGCGATCAGCTCCATGACTTTTTCGCCGGAGGCGAAATTGAAGCGATCGCGCATCTCGTAGGGCGCCGGCGCGCCGCAGGAATAGGGCAAGGCCAGGCCGATCGCCTCGGCGACGGTAGCCATGGTGTTGGCGGTGAACTGGGCGCCGCAGGAACCCGCCGAAGGACAAGCCACCTGCTCGATCTCGAGCAGTTCGGCATCCCCGATCGTGCCGACCGAATGCTGGCCGACTGCCTCGAACACGTCCTGCACGGTGATCTGCCGACCGCGATAGCTGCCGGGCAGGATCGAGCCGCCATAGATGAAGATCGACGGCACGTTGAGGCGGACCATCGCCATCATCATGCCGGGCAGCGACTTGTCGCAGCCGGCCAAGCCCACCAGTGCGTCATAGCAATGGCCGCGCATGGTGAGCTCGACCGAATCGGCGATCACCTCGCGCGACACAAGCGACGACTTCATGCCCTGGTGGCCCATGGCGATGCCGTCGGTGACGGTGATGGTGCAGAATTCGCGCGGTGTGCCATTGGCGGCCGCCACGCCCTTCTTGACCGCTTGCGCCTGACGCATCAGCGAGATGTTGCACGGTGCCGCCTCGTTCCAGCAGCTGGCGACGCCGACCAGCGGCTGCGCGATCTCGGCTGCCGACAATCCCATGGCATAGAGATACGAGCGATGCGGCGCGCGCGCCGGACCAACGGTCACGTGGCGGCTAGGCAGTTTGGCCTTGGAGATCACCCTGGCGTCCATACTCGTCCTTGCCGCACACCCCGCGGCCGGTTCCCATCGCCGAGCCTTTGGCCGGAGACCATTTCGAGGTGCGCCGGGTTTATGGCGGGAAATGGGCAGTTCCCTCGGCCTGACTTTTAGCGCGGGGGTTGTTCATAAACTGTTGCCAAAACGTCACAATCGCGAGGGGACGGCAGTTGTGCAGCGAATCTGCAACATCAAGCCGCGCAGCTAGGTTAGGCGGCTATAGCATAAACGAAAAAAGGCCGGGCGGTACCCGGCCTCTTCCTGAATTTTCAAAGACTTAGAACTTGATCTTGAGACCGCCGGAGATTGCGGTGACCAGATCGTTGCCGAAATCGTAGCTGACTTCTGTGCCGGCCTGGTAGCCGTTCTCGCCATTCACTATTCCCGAATGACCGCTGGTCAAGACGCCAATTGCACCAGCTAGGCGAAGCTCGATATTCGGCTTCGGCGTATAGGCAACGCCGCCACCCAGCGTCCAGGTATCGGTCTGCGAGCCATAGCCATGGGAGGTGCCACGGTCCCAGCTCAGCTGGCCGGCGGCGCTCCACTGATCGTTGAATTTGTGGCCGATGCCGCCCGAAACAGTCCAGCCGTCACGATACATCAGATCCAGTGAGGTAATCTGCTGCGAACCGGATGCAGCATTGCCGGTAAAGCAGAGCGACGAAGGAACACCCACAGGGCAGATCGGAACACTCTGCAGAACGCTCCAGTTCACCCACTTGATCGAGCCGAAGGCGAGCCATCCGGGCGCGATACCCGACTGCAGTTTCAACTCCACCACATCCGGCATGTACTGCGTCGAACCGTAGATCGGGATGACGACGCTGCCGACATTCGTCAAATCCAGCGAGCCCGAGATGTTGTCGAGCTTGACCTTCGAATTGTAGACGAGGCTGGCACGCAATGCGATGTCGGGGATTTCGTAGGCGATGCCGGCGCGCCAGCCCCAGCCGCTGCTCGTCAGATCGACACGACCGGTACCCCCGAAGTCGGGCACCAGCGGCGACACCAAATCCTCCTTGAAGCCGTAGACCTTCTGGTAGAAGACACCGCCGATGAAGCGAAGCTGGCCTTTGCCCGCGTCCATCTTGTAAGAGCAGGTCGCCCCGTAGCTGTCGCTTTTGATATCCGTTTCCATATTGGACTGGGCGCCGGCCCAGAGACCGGGTGTCGTATGCGCCCCCCAAGGCTGCGAATAGTCGACCATGCAGTCGACGCCCTGGACGATCTGGGCCTTCGCACCGATGCGCGGCACCCAATAGTCCGCGCTTTCATTCGTCGAGCTACCGAGAGCGGTGATGTCGCCATCGAGCGGATTGGTGTCCACTCCATTCTTGAGCTTGCGGTTCGGCATCACATAGGTTGCTTCCGCTTCCGTGGCGAAGGGCGCCGGATCGAACAGCAGATCGATGTCATAGCCACCGCGCTCGATGCCGCCGGCATGCGCCGGGTGCATCGCCGAGCCGACCAGAGCGAGCGAAAAGCACCCTGCCCCCAGCAGTGCTTTTAGACGCAAAATGTTCATGGAAATCCCTCCCCGAAATACGCGGGATCAAGCTAGAACCAATTCGGGTTAACGGCGCAACTACGAATTCAAGAGTTGTACGCGTACATCTTGACAGTACGCATTTTCGCCATGGTGCCCGGCCGCGAAATCCAGCCTAATCGCGGCTTAACAGGCATCGAATGACAGGAAAAAGCTGCAAAAACCTTTCAATACAGCCCAAAAACAGGCCATTTTGGTGAAAATAGGCCGCATTGTTACATTATGGCAACAATGGGGCGCAAAGTTTCCGTTTACGTCAAAATTAACGCAACGGCACGCCTGTATTCGAGGCGGATGACGTTCCGGAAAATGGCTCTCCAGCGGAGGCGAATCTTGCCCCTCAGGCGGCGTCGCGAACCCTGGTCAGAGCGACCGAAAGCTTCTCTTGCGCCTCGCGATATTCAGCAAGCTTTTCGCGTTCGGCCTCGACCACCTCTTCGGGCGCATTGGCGACGAATTTCTCGTTCGAGAGCTTCTTGTACAGGCGGGCGATCTCCTCGGTCACCTTGGCCAGTTCCTTCTGCAGCCGCGCGGCTTCGGCCGCAAGGTCGATCAGGCTGCCGAGCGGCAGGCAGACGGTCGCTTCGTTGAGGACGATCTGTGCCGAGCCCTTGGGCGGCGTTTCCGCCAGCGATATGTTGCCGACGCGCGCCAGGCGCTTGATGGCCTGGTCGTGGCGTTCGAGCCGCTCGCGTGTCATGGCGTTGGCGCCGATCACCGCCAGGGGCGCGATTGCTGCCGGCGGCACGTTCATTTCCGAGCGCACCGAGCGGATGCCGGAAACGAGATCGACCAGCCAGTTGATGTCGGCTGCCGCGTCGTCGTCCTCGAAATCGGGCGACGGCCAGGCGGCGTGGCAAAGCAGCGACTCGCGTTCCTTGCCCTCGCCCGCCGTCTGCGCCCAAAGCTCCTCGGTCATGAACGGCATCATGGGATGGAGCAGCTTGTAGATCTCGTCGAGCACGAAGGCGACGCAGGCCCGGCTCTCCGCCTTGGCGGCCTCGTCCGTGCCCATGAACACCGGCTTCAGCAGTTCCAGATACCAGTCGCAGAAAAGGTTCCACACGAAGCGGTATGCGGAGCCCGCTGCCTCGTTGAAGCGATAGCTGGTGATGCCCTCTGTGATCGCGCGCGCCGCCCGCGTCAGTTCCGTCAGTATCCAGCGGTTGACCGCTAGCTTGGCGTCGTTCAGCCAGAAATCGTCGTTGCGCGCGACCTCGTTCATTTCGGCAAAGCGCGTCGCGTTCCAGAGCTTGGTGCCGAAATTGCGGTAGCCGACGATACGCGCCGGGTCGAGTTTCACGTCGCGCCCCTGCGCCGCCATCACGGTCAAGGTGAAGCGCAGCGCATCGGCGCCATACTCGTCGATCAGGTCTAGCGGATCGATGACGTTGCCTTTCGACTTCGACATCTTCTGCCCGTTCTTGTCGCGCACGAGCGCATGAACATAGACGGTATGGAACGGTTCCTCGTCCATGAAATGCAGGCCCATCATCATCATGCGGGCCACCCAGAAGAAGATGATGTCGAAGCCGGTCACCAGCACGTCGGTCTGGTAGTAGGTCTTCAGCTCCGGCGTCTGGTCGGGCCAGCCGAGCGTTGAGAACGGCCACAGCGCCGAGGAGAACCAGGTGTCGAGAACGTCCTCGTCGCGGGTCAGGATCTCGCCCGGCTGGAAATTCTCCAGTCTGTCCTCGACCCAGGCCTTCCACGGACCTTCCAGCGCCAGATAGTACTCGATCGCCGCAGCAAGCGCCTCTTCCTCGGTTTTCTCGACGAAGACGCGCCCGTCCGGACCGTACCAGGCCGGAATCTGGTGACCCCACCACAGCTGCCGCGAGATGCACCAGGGCTGGATGTTCTCCATCCAGTCGAAATAGGTCTTTTCCCAGTTCTTCGGCACGAAGTTGGTACGCCCCTCGCGCACCGAGGCGATCGCCGGCTTGGCGAGCTCGGCCGCGTTGACATACCACTGGTCGGTCAGGAACGGTTCGATCGGCACGCCGCCGCGGTCGCCATGCGGCACCGTGTGGCGATGCGGCTCGACCTTTTCCAGGAAGCCGCCGGCTTCCATCAGCTCGACGACCTTCTTGCGTGCGACGAAGCGGTCCAGCCCGTCGAGCTCGTCCCAGACGGCCTGGCGCTCCGGTGTCGCCTCGAGGCCGGCGAGGAAGTCCTCGTTGTCCTTGAGCTTGACGGCGGCTTCGACGGTCAGGATGTTGATCGCCGGCAGCTTGTGGCGCTTGCCGACCTCGAAGTCGTTGAAGTCATGCGCCGGCGTGATCTTGACCGCGCCCGAGCCCTTTTCCGGGTCCGAATATTCGTCGGCGACAATAGGAATCCGCCGGCCGACGATCGGCAGGATGACGTTCTTGCCGACCAGGTCGCGAAACCGCTCGTCATCGGGGTGCACGGCCACCGCGGTGTCGCCGAGCATGGTTTCGGGGCGCGTCGTGGCGACGGTGATGAATGTCTTCGGATTCTCAGGGTCGAACACCGCGCCTTCGACCGGATAGCGGAAGTGCCAGAGATTGCCGTTGACCTCGTGCTGCTCGACCTCGAGATCGGAAATGGCCGTCAACAGCTTCGGATCCCAGTTCACAAGGCGCTTGTCCTTGTAGATCAGGCCTTCCTTGTAAAGCGTGACGAAGACCTCCAGCACCGCCCTGGACAGGCCCTCGTCCATGGTGAAGCGTTCGCGCGACCAATCGGCCGAGGCGCCGAGCCGCTTCAGCTGGTTGAAGATCGCGCCGCCGGATTCGGCCTTCCACTCCCAAACCTTTTCGATGAACTCCTCGCGCGTCAGGTCGCGGCGGTGGATCTGCCTTTCCATGAGCTGGCGCTCGACCACCATCTGTGTGGCGATGCCGGCATGGTCCATGCCGGGCTGCCACAGCACGTTCTTGCCGCGCATGCGCTCGAAGCGCACAAGTATGTCCTGCAGCGTGTTGTTGAGCGCGTGGCCCATATGCAGCGAGCCGGTGACGTTCGGCGGCGGGATGACGATGGTGAAAGCCTCCGCCCCTTCCTCCGCGCCGGCGCCGGCGCGGAAAGCGTCGGCCTCTTCCCAGATTTTGGCGATCTTCGGCTCGACGGTCTTGGCGTCGTAGGTTTTATCAAGCATGGAGGAAGTCCGAACTGTCGGGAACAAGCGTCCGGTGTAAATCGGAAGCTCTTGGCCGAGTCAACCGCGAGAGGATAGGCCTACCTCGCCCAGATAGGCTTGCCGCGATCGGCGGCAATCCCATCCCTCGTCGCAAAACGATCCCGCGGCCGTATTTCCCGGAAACAAAAGCGCCGCCCGGGGGCGGCGGCTTTACCTTGAACGGTTCGGCGAAATCATTGCGCGCCGCGCGCCACGCGCTCGATTTCCTCGCGCACCAGCCGTTCGACCAGTGTCGGCAGGTTGTTGTCGAGCCAGTCCTGCAGCATCGGCCGCAGCATCTCCTCGGCCATCTCGTCGAAGGTCTTCTTGCTGCGGCTGGCGAAAGCATCCGAAAGCTCGCCGAACGCCGCCGCGACCTGACGGCCCGCATGCTCGGACAGGATCGCCTGACGCACCGGCGGGATGTCGGCCGAGGATGGCCCCGAACCCGTGCCGGGCGCCGCGGCTTCGACAGGCGGCGCGGCAAGATCCTCCTCGTCGATCTCGACCTCGGGCGCAACCTCCGGCTGGCGGGTTGTCACCTTCGCCTTGACGGAGCTTCCGCCAACGGCGGCGATCTCGCGCCGCCAGTCGGCGACAATGCTATCGGCGCTTTGCGGCACGCTCGACGCCCCCGCAACCGCCGGCGTGTCGGGCTCCGCCGCGACCCTAGCCCCGACTTCCGCCAGGGTGGTGGGCGCAGGCGCGGTCTTCACGGGTTCGGGGCGTGTCTCGGCGCTCGCGACCGCCGGATCGGACGCCGCGAGCTGGGCCTGTATCTCCGCCAGACTCACCGGCTTCCTGGGAGCGGATTCCGCGTTCAGCTCGGAACGGAAGGCGTCAACGTCGGCGGTCGGCGCCGCCGGCTGAAGGTCCTGGCGCAAGTCTGCGCTGTCGGCCGTCGGCTGCTTGCGGCCGGTATCGCTGTCCTCGATGATCCTCCGGATGGAAGCAAGTATCTCTTCCATGGAAGGTTCGCGCTGTGCGCTGCTTGCCGTCGCCATCGTCACATCCGCCGCCCTTGTGACCCATTGCAGATTTCGATTCCGGCCGGGCCGAAAATTCGAATCAATAGCGACAGCGTAACCGACCGATCGTCATCCGAGAATCCCCAATCTGGGGAGACGTTGGATTTCAACAGATTAGCTGCCTCGGCCGCCAGCAGCCGGCCGGCTGGCTTTTCAAATGCAAAAGCGCCGCGCATCCCTCGGACACGCAGCGCTTTTGCAGTTTACAAAGAATCAGCGGCCGTCCGGCGTGCGCAGCCCGATCCACTTGTCCTTGACGGCGTTGTAGTGCTCTTCCGGCTTGTATGTCGCGACCTGCAGGCCGAGCCGCTCGGCCGACAGCCGGCCGAGCGCCGACAGGATGGCGTAGCTCGCCACGACGACATCGCGCTCGGAACTGGCCTGGTTGATCTTGGCGGTGATGACGGCATTCTGCGCGTTGAGCACGTCGAGCGTGGTTCGCTGGCCGACATTGCGCTCCTCGATGACGCCGTTGAGCGCCAGTTGCGCGGCGGCGATCACCTGCCGGTTGGCATCCACGCTTTCGCGGGCAGCGGTGTATTGCGTCCACGCCGAGGCCACGGCCTGGCGCACCTGGTCGCGGCTGACGTCGACCTCGATGCGTGCCTGGCTGAGCGATTCCTTCGATTGGCGAACCAATGCCGAGGTGCGGCCGCCCGAATAGATCGGCACGGTGAGCGTTGCGCCGATATTGGCCGAATTGGTCGTCCCTTCGGACGACGACGACGCAAAAGCGCCAGGGGTGGTGTTGCGATACTGGCTTGATATCCCAGCACTAGCAGAAAGCTGTGGCAAAAGTGCCCCTTCGGCCGACTTCACCGAAAACGCCGCGGCGTCGACGAGATGCTCGGTGGCAAGGATTGCCGGGTGCTCCGCGGCGGCAATGGTGAAAGCCGAATCAAGGCTCGACGGCAATAGCTTCGCCAGCGGCGCGGGTGCCCTGAGCTTGCCCGGTTCGTCGCCGATTATCTGGTGGTAGGTCGCTGCACTGGCCAGCGCCGTCGCACGAGCTGCGCTAAGCTGGGCCACCGCCGTGGCGCGCGAGGCATCGGCCTGCGCGACGTCGGTGCGGGTGCCCTCGCCGACCTCGAAGCGCGACCGTGCGGCGCGCGCCTGCTCGGTCAGGAACTGCAGGTTCTGTTCGGTCAGCACCGCGACCTGACGGTCGCGAATCACATCCATATAGGCGCTTGCCGCGTTGAACAGGATGTTCTCCTCGGTATTGCGCAAACTTTCTTGCGAGGCGCTGACCTGCGCCTCGGCGGCGGCGACATTGTTCTTGGTCTGGAAACCGTCGAACAGCGTCTGGTCGATCTCAACCCCAAAGTTGCCTGTGGTTATATTTAAGGTTTGACCCAGCCGGTTGGCGTGGCTGCTTGTGTAATCGATGCTTGCCGATCCCTTGATCGTCGGGCGGTAACCCGACTTGGCGATGGCCACACCCTCGTCGGTGACACGAGTGCCGGCGCGGGCGGAGTTCAGCTGCGAGTTGTATTGATAGGCCTTGGCGAGCGCGCCGGTAATTGTTTCGGCGGATGCGGCCAGCGGCGACAGCGCGGTCGCCGAAACAAGCATGGCTACTAGAAAAGTCTTGTGTAGGGGCGGCACGTATTATCCCTCATTCGTTTTGCACGGGAACCACGCCACGCCAGCCTACCCTTTCGGATCAGCCCGCGCCGCGCTATTTCTCGTTCCCCCGCTGACTGCCCCCGAAAATCCCCGGAAAAGCAAATCAGCAACGATTGTTCAAGCGCAAGCGATCATGACCACGCCTTCGCTGCAAGGCAAAACCGCTTAAAATTCGAACGCATGGACACGTTCGAAGCCCGGTAGTGGCTTAATTGCCGCATTAAATGCCCGTCTTCCGGTTACAACCCCCCCGGCTTTGAAAAATAGCCGGGCCACGCCAGAGTTGCCCTGCCCCTCGACCACAACCAGCCGTCCGTCCTCGGCGAGCTGGTCGAGCAGTGCCGCCGGCACCTCCTCGACGCTGCCGCCAATGAAGATGACATCGTAGGGCGCCTTCGCGGCATGACCTTGCGGCAACGGCCCGGTCACCACCGTCACGTTCTGGCAATCCAGCGCCGACAGCGTCGACTTCGCGGCTTCGGCCAGCGTCGGGTCGCTTTCCAGCGCAACCACCGATTTTGCGATTCGGGAAAGCAGAGCGGCCGAATAGCCGGTGCCGCAGCCGACATCGAGCACCGAATCGCTGTCGCTGACTTCAGCCAGTTGCAAAAGCTTGGCGAGCGGCGACGGTTCCATCAGGTAGCGGGCACCGCCGCCATTGACGCCGCCGGAAACACGGATGTCCCCGTCGATATAGGCCAGGTCCCGCTGCCCGGCACCGACAAAAGCCTCGCGCGGCACGGAAAGCATGGCTTCGATCAGCGGCGCGCTGGTCACATCGGTGGTGCGGATCTGGCCATCGACCATCTTCACGCGGCGTTCGGAGAAATCAGCGTCCATGTTCCAACCAACCCGCTTTCCGCGCCCAATTCGCTACCCGCGCCCAATGCATTCCCAGGCAAAGTCCGCGGGCAAATTCGACCGGACCTGGCGCTCCGGCGCGACAGCGCCGGAGTCCGGGCATTGGAGGCCTCGCCCGGAATCGAACCGGGGTGCAAGGATTTGCAGTCCTCTGCGTAACCACTCCGCCACGAGGCCTTCCATGCTCCCGGCGTTCCAGGCGTCTCAATAGGTTGGCGGCCGAAACTCGTCAAGCGCCGCAGCGTCATTCTGAACGCTTTCCTTTGCTGCGTTCTGAACGCCTGTTCCTGATCGGTTTCAGCGGCGCCTGCCTTGGATGACAGCTTGGCGTTCTTCTTCCCTCTCGCGCGGCCATGCCGAGAAGGGAATCGTCAGGGCATGGTGCACAAAGCCGAAGTTCATCGAGACGCGGCCGGCTTCGCGGCAGCGCGAGCAGCAGAAATGAGGCTTGAGATCATTGTCGAGGATCGGATGGTCCATTCCGAGCTTGCGCGCCAACTGCACCAGGTTGACCCGCCCGGAATGCCCGCAGCCGTATTCGTGGCAGTGGATTGTCACTTCATGACCGAGCGCGAGCAGCTTGCCGATCGTGTCGATCGACAACGGATAAGTGATTTCTGGGAGATGGAACGGCATCGGGCCGATATGGGGTGCGATGACGCCTTCCACTAGATCGAATGAGGCGGGCCGGGCATTACTCCGGCTGACGGGATCGATCGGTGGCCTAGTTTGCGGCTCTTCTCCAGCCTGGCGCCAGTCAGCTTCCCGTCCGAAGCCCCGCGTTACGCCGATCGATCAGCATGAATGAACGGATCGCGTTCATTCGCCGCCTGATTTAAGCATTAGGGTATTTTCGCAATCTTCACCAGAGCGTTCACGTCTTTCTCTCGAAAGCCTCGAACAGTTCCATGCCGGAGCTTGGGCTCGTTTCGCAGATATCGGACATCGGCGGTGATCATTCCCGGCTTGATCCACTCGACCGATGGGTCAGCAATCGCCCGCGGCACACCGGCGGGCTGCCCGGCCCGGGCCTTCTGGATCAGCTGCTGCAGGCGATCGCGCATCTGCTTGGAAAGCGTGATGGTCGGCGAGCCCGCATATTTCCCGTCCCGGGCGACGATGCCGACGGGTGGCTTGCCAGGCGTGCGCTTGATGCCGAGCAGATCGAAGTCGCCAACCTCCCAACATTTCGTTTTCAGCCACGCCTCGGTCTTGCCGCTCTTGTACGGGCTGCTCGGACGCTTCGAGACCATCCCCTCGAGGCCCATCTTCTCGACGGCTGCAAAGAACTCGGCGCCGCCACCGTCGACGTGCTGGCTGTATTGGATGATGCCGTCGGCCGGCTTCACCAGATCCCAAAGCATCGCCTTGCGCTCGATCACCGGCAGCGCGCGGAGATCCCTGCCGTCCAGATGCATGATGTCGAAGGCGACGAATGCGAGCTGCTCGGCGTTCCAGGCCATGCGGGAATGCATCGCATGGAAGTTCGGGCGCCCGTCCGGATCAGGCGCGATCACCTCGCCGTCGATGATGAATGCCTTCGCCGGCAGCTTCTCTGCGGCCGCAACGATCGGCCAATAGCGCTTCGACCAGTCGTGCCCGGTCTTGGTGAACGCTCGCGCCCCGGTCCAATCGAGGATCAGCTGAGTGCGGAAGCCGTCATACTTGATCTCGTGGATCCAATCGTCGCTGACCGGCGGCTCTTCCACCTGAGCGGGCTCCATGGGTTTGATGAACTTCAGCCGATCACGCATCAAAAACACCTCAAATTTGAGGCAATCTAAACGCATCAGATGTCGAAATAGTTTAGGCCCTGAAACGCAAAAAAAGACCCCCACCGGCCGAAGCCGATGGGGGCGACTGGACCCTTGGGAGGATCAGAAAGGAAATCAGGCGGGCGTGAAATCGACGTAATACTCCTTGCCGACTTCGAACTGGATCGCAGCATCCGGATTGTCGACGTTCATCTTCAGATCAGCCCAAGGCGTCGCCTGGGTGAACCTGCCGTTCTCGGACTGGATATCCTCGGAATAGACGGCATGCATGAAGACGGTAGTGCCTTCCTTGGCGCCGCATCGAAATTTTGCTCTCACTCGGGCCGTCATCGGTCTTCTCCTTTTGTGATACCAGGAACCGCCTGGCGCGGATCACCTTCTGCGGGCGATCTCTTTTGACAGGTCTCCGATCTCGTGACGCATCTCGCTAACCTCGTCGACGAAGCGGTTGCCCATCTCGATCAGCCGATAGAGCGCCTGCCTATCTTTTTCACGGTCCTTCCGGGCTGCGATCGATTCCGCGGTGTTCGCCTCGATGGCGGCCGCCAGCATCTTAACTGCGGCGCTGTCGACAAGGGCGCCGGCGAGCTCGACTTCACCGGTGGGGATCAGAGAACTGCGGCCGCGGCGAAATCCAATAATGGCGAGGAGCCCAAGAAAGGCGAGGCCAAGAAAGTTGGCGACCGAGGTGAGCTGGTCGACCGGAATGCCAAGGATCATTTCTACCCCCGATGCGGTTCGTCGTCCGTGTCGATCCGCATCCGATCTGGCCCCTCGCCCTGATCGGCATTCGCTGAGGCAGGAAGAATCTGCTTATGCGATGCGCCTGTGTCGGTCCACGCCCGAAAGAAGTTCCAAACCTCGATTCCCATGAACGTCATGTAGTTGATCACGTCGGTCGCATTGCCGCCGTTGAATGAGGCAACGAACACGCCGAGGGCGATCTGACCCCAGAAAACACACGACACCAACGAAGCGCACGCCCTGAGATGCGGCGCATACCTGAATTCACGAAAGGTGCCGTTGACGACCAGTGAGGCCAGCCTGACCAGCCCCGCCAACAAGCAGAGATTTGCCCAGATCCCTTCGTCTCCGTATTGAGCAATGACGGAGAACGATCGTGAGGAGTCAAAGGTGTCGGCGCTGAGAGAGAGCACCAGCGACCAGCCGAACAGGGCCGCTGTCATGATCCATTCGGTCACCCTGACCTGAAAGTGCTGGCTGATGCCTCGAGCGATGCGCACGATGATCATTTCGTCAGAGCCTTGATGATGAGACCCTTGGCGTGGTTCAAGCGCCAGCATTCACCGAGGCTGGCGCGGTCTACACCCCAAAGGGTGCTGCCTTCGTCCCACGGCACAAAACGATGCGGCACGTCGACGACCTCGTTGCATTCGCGCATCGAACTCGGATCGACGTGGTTCTTCGGCTCGTCAGCGGCGACCGATTGCATCGATGCCGACTGACACCCGGGCGGGGATGCCGCTCCGATACTTGCAAGCGCCAGCACTGGTATCAGCCACTTTCGAACCATTGTCCTCGTCCTTCTGATCTCTGATCCGCTGCTGAAGATCGGCGATGCGCGGCGCGTCGACGCGTTCGCGATCCGCGAGTTCCTGCGTCGCGGCATCTATCTGGGCCTGCATGCTTTTGAGTTCCGCCGCCTTCTTGATCTCGGCGCGGCGCTGCTTTTCCTGCCATACGAGGCGCTCATTGAGCTGGCCGGCGGCGTACTCGCGATCGACGCGGCCATCGACTAGGCCCGACAAAGCGGGGCCGAGAAGCGGGATATAGCGGACAGGCCCAAGCGGCACGCCCTCGTAATAGAAGACGATGGCGCCGGCCACGACGATTGGCAGGCCGACGCGAGACTTCGCAAACGCCCAGAAGGCCCATAGGAACTCGATCATCGAGTCATCCCCACGCCAGGCAGTAGAAGAGGCCGATGATCACGACGGCCGCGATCACCCACAGGGCGACGCGTACAAATGGCGTGAATGCGGCTTGCAGGTTTTCGCCGCCCATCAGGGGAGCCCCGAGACGCAGAGCTCGGCCTCCCCAAGCCGCTGCGCATCCCCCATCTCGCGGCGCTTCACGAGACCGTCGAGCCTGATCCCCCCGGCCTTGTTGAAGGCGGTCTGAGCCTTGCAGGCCTCCAGGTATTGATGCTGCGTGACGAAGTCCGCAGTTCTTGAGCCGAGTTGGCCACGTCGCGGTTTCTTCGAACCGACCCCGAAATTGTAGGCGCCGGAGATCATCGACGACTGCACAGAGATCGGCGCCTGCCAGTAGTCCTTCACGCCATCGACGAGCGGAAGGTAGAAGTCGTGGGTGACGCGATCGATAAGCATGGCGTCGCACTCCTCGAGCGTCTTGCGCATGCCGGGTTTGACCCCTTTGGTTTCGCCCCAACAGATCGTCCAGACCTTGACGCTGTCCTGATAGGCAACCAGCCGCAGGCCTTCCCAAGGCTTGATCAGTTTGTCGACGGCCAGCCGCACCGCCGGCGGGGTGTAACCCTTGGCGACCGCTTCATGGATCGCGACGACCTGACGGTCCGGCTGACTCGTGATGAAGGCGGTCCAGCCGCTGCTGGCCGCAAAGAGGATGGCACCAGCGACCGCCGCTTTGCCACGCGGCGTTTTCGCAATCTTACCGATCGGCATCGGGATCTCCTGAGGTTTTCTTCCGGGGGATCTTCTTCTGGGGGATGAGACGGAGCAGCGGCACAGCCGTCGTTAGCGCGCCATTGAGCAGGATCAGCCAGATCGGAGGGACCGGCAGCGAGGCCGTGATGAAATAGACAACCGCTGCGAAGCCGTTGATAAGCGCAATGAAAATGGCGAGCCTGACAGTCCAGGCGTGCTTCAGCACCGCCCACCAGTCGTCGATCAGGCGGCGCTCGAGCGCAGCCCGCAAATTGTCAATCAATCGCATGGCCGTGACTTCCGTGATCGCGGTTCGAAGGGTTAACCAATTGCTAATGGACCCCCTTGCCGCCTCAAATCGCCGGCCCTATGCTTCACGGCACGGGGAAATAGCTGCGGCTGTAGGGGTTGGAGGGCTCTGCAATGCTTCGCGTATTGCGTGAATTCTGGAACGATCAGCGCGGGATCGCGATGATCCTGGTGGCGATCATGCTTCCGGTGCTTGTCGGATTTGCATTAGTGACTATCGACATGAGCCGGGCCACCGGGCTTCATAATGACCTGCAGAAAGGCATCGATGCTCTTGCTCTGGCCGGGGCCGGTGAACTCGACGGCAGACCCGACAGCATCACCCGCGCCAACAGGGCCATCACCAATCTTATCGCCAACCGGACACTGTTCTCGACATCCGGCGACCATCAAATCGCCTTGGCCGATGTGACCGTGACTTACCTAACGGGCATCCCGGCGAGCGATGACATCAGGCTCGGCGCCGACGGTGTAGATGCCAACGGCGTTAATTGGGCCAGCACCGATCCCGAGGCTGTGAGTTTCGCCGAGGTGACTGTCAATGCGAGTGGCGCGGGCGCATTCGAAACGATCTTCCCCGCTAGTTTCAACGGCGGCGACAACACGATGGAAATCCGACCGCAGGCGGTAGCGGGCTTTCAGACCGCCGTTTGCGACTTCACGCCGATATTCATCTGCAACCCGTATGAGAACGACCCGCTTCATACGTTACAAGATGCAGCGGCCGATCCGAACCTACGGCGCCGCCTGATCGAAGTGCGCAAGGTCGGCAATGGTGCTGCCGCTGGTCCCGGCAATTTCGGCTTCCTGGAACCTCCGGCCGGCGTCGGCAACGGTGCCAAGGGCCTCGCCGAGACCATCGCCACATCGAAACCCACGGGCTGCTACGGCCGCAAAGGCGTCGATACCAAGACGGGCCAGAATGCCGGGCCAGTCCAAGATGCCTTCAATGTCAGGTTTGGCATCAGGGCTACAGGCGGCGGCTTCAATACCGCCGCTTACGGCCCGGCGGCGAATGTCCGCAAAGGCGCCAAAAAGACTTCCGGCGGCGCCGGCCAGTGCCCCGCCATGAACCAGTTGACCTTCGGCCTTGCCGGCAACATGGGGCTGCCAAGAGACAACTCCTTCCCCTATATAAACGGTCGCATGGGCGATGGTAACTGGCCGCTCAGCACCTATTGGAGCACCAATTTCGGATCTACTTCCATGCCGGCCGGCTGGTCGGTGACGAAGCCGACGCGCTATGATGTCTACAAGTACGAACAGTCGGCCGGACTGGTCAATCACGCATCGACTGGCGGCGAAACAGGGACGCCTGCCAATGCATGCCCGGCGGCGATCACGTCAATTGACCGGCGGCTTCTCTACGGCGCCATTCTCAACTGCAGCGCGTTGGAGGCCGAGGGTAATGATCTGTCTGGCCATAGCGTTGGCGTTCCGGTCGAAGCGTTCGGCAGTTTCTTTATCACGGAGCCCGTCATGTCGGCCGCAGATGATGCCTCCGTGATGGTGGAACTGGTCGACATTTCCGCCGGCGGCCAGGGTACCCTTGATAAGTTTGTCCGCAACGAGGCGCAGCTTTACCGATGATGAAAGCCCTGATCGTCTGCGCGATGCTGGTGACGCCAGCGGCGGCCCAGGAGATGTCGCCCACGGCCTGCAACACTCTCAGCGCATCGGCTCAAAACGCCTCCGGGCGGCTCAAAGAGATGCTTGCATCGTTGAGCTCCGGCGACGCGTTCCGAGCCGCCATGCCGGTCATGCCGAAGAGTGCCCAGGCCGCCGCCGCCGATGCCGAGGACGCAAGAGTTGGTGCCGCGTCAGCGCTGAAAGAATACATGATCGCGCTCGATGACTTCTCCAAGGCGATCAAGGGCTGCGGCAACTAGGTTGAAAGGCCCGGCAGGGACGCATCAGCGACCGGCGCCATCAGCCTCACCGATCGGATATAGGTGCCGTTGTAGGACTGATCGGCGGGGTCGCCGCCGAACGAGGCTGTCACCATCGGATTGAGCGTGGCGCCTGATGCCGTCTCGGTATCGACCGCGCTGCCATCGCAGGAGATGCTGAGCCGGTCATTGGTGCGCGTCACCGCGATCTTGTGCACGCCTGGACCGTGCGAGGTGTTGATCTGAACGTCGCGGGTGACGATCGAACCAGATTCATGGGCGTCTACGCGCAAGCTAGTGAATGCGGTGCTGCGCTCAACAACAATGTAATTCCCATCGCCGCCCGGTGCCTGAAAGAGGTAGAGCAGGTAGGTAGCGCCATCGGTAGTCAATTCCTGCCATTCGATGACGACGGTCCAGTCGACGAGAAGGAAATCAGTCAGCAGATCGCCGATTGCCGACACAACGCCATCGACATCGTTGTCTAGGATCTCAAGGCCGCTGGCACCCACCCTTGACGGCTTGTCGATGACGTCAGCCAAGACAACCGACGAGCCGTCCTTGGTGTAGACCTCACTGAGGAAATCGAGGCTCCAGTCGTGGATGCCGGTCGGCGGAACGAAACCGGACGGTGGCGACAGCGCGGCGACCGATGCCAGGAAACCTCTGCGGAGTTGGAACATCTAGGTGAAGTTCCCGACGCCGATGCAGGTCACTCCCGCGCCGGTGGTGATCTTCCATGCCCCGGACGCGCTGATCATCCCAAGCGGAATGATGAAAGGCACCAGGTTCGAAAGGCTGGCGGTGCCGCCCTCGAAGACCGTGATCGATGTCGCGCCGTCGAGCAGCAGGACGTGGCCGGCATCGACCGTCGACGGGATGACAAGGATGTGGCTGATAAAGTCGCCTGCGGCACCGGTGGCGCCGAGAGTCTGAGCGGTTACAGAAGCCGCCACGGTCTCATATTCGCCTGCGCCGAGGTCGGTCAGCGTCTTGAGCGAGCTCGACCGGTCAGTGCCGTCGCTGCCACGAAGCTGTACCGGCATAGGCTTGCCAGAAGCGACATCAACATCGTTTGCTGTGCCGTCCGGACCCCACGTGGTCTTGGTGCGCTGGACAAGTAGGCCTCCGCCTACATCATCGGCCGCAATCGAGACGCCAGTGCCGGGCGTCACCGTCAGGTTGTCACTCATGTCGTCAAGCCCTTGTTAGTGCGAGGAGAAGACCGAGCGGCGTGCCGGCCCCTGAGAAGTAGACGTGATGGCGAGCCTCGTAACCGCGCCCTGCAACAGGACGGTCCTGCCCAGGCACGAGGATATCGAGCGCGCTCATCATGTAGACGCGGAAGAAGAGTTCGGCCGGCGGATCGGCACCAAAGTCGGTCACGACATCGGCCGATGCGTAGTGAACCGAATTCGTCGTCGCCGTCAGCGTCCGCTTGTAGGTCACGCCGTCGACGTCATAGATGTCGATTTCGAAGGCCAACGTCTCTTCGCCGAAATTGGCCGGATTCAGGCCGGTCGCAAGGCGGGAGCGATAGTCCCATGAGATATCAATGCCACCCGGACTGCTTGCCCCGGCATCGAGGTTGACGCAGGCATATGGCGTTTCGGCGGCGCCGCGAATGACGTGAGGTTCGGCCGTCACAGTAGCCGGGCTTTGATTGAAGCCCACCGCTTTGTATAGTTTTGTCGCGCCCAAATCGGACGTCGGATGTAGAATCGCGCGCACCCATTGCGCGCTGACCATCACGAATAGATCACCTACCTGATGGAGGCCGCAAAATACCTCTGATCCTCTGTGGCCCCTCACAGAGAAGCCAGAAAGCGTATATGTGCCATCCCCGTGATCGACGACGGTCTTATAGCCGACACCTTCCCAGCGGCCCTCCCTGCCGATGAATGCACGATTTGCCCCGGCGAGCACTTCATCCTCAGTCCTGTCCACAAGGAGGGTCACATCACCGGAGATCTTTCGGATAGTGACTGATGAAATGTCGGTTGTCGCAAACGGGTCCACAGGACCGTTCAGCATGTCCAGGCAAATGCCAATTACGGCACCATGCGGCCCCTGATCGAACAGGGCGCTGAAGTCGGTCGATGTGTCACCGCGATAAAGTGTGCCACCTCCCCAGTTCGGCTGACCGCGGCTGGCCACCATGCCGTATTGGACCAGCGAGGCGCCGCCAGCGTCATCTG
The DNA here is from genome assembly GCF_014843905.1 of Mesorhizobium silamurunense. Lineage (NCBI taxonomy): Bacteria > Pseudomonadati > Pseudomonadota > Alphaproteobacteria > Hyphomicrobiales > Phyllobacteriaceae > Mesorhizobium > Mesorhizobium silamurunense. Next base: position 64,076 of record NZ_LPVS01000034.1, read on the forward strand.
AATAGAGCAGCAGCGGAATATCTAGATGCACATATTGCGTCTGCACCGTCACCGAATTGATGCCGGAGAAGCCAGAATTCGAAACCGCGGCGACCTCTGCCGACAGCGAGGTCTGGAAATCGCGAGCCTCAAAATCGATAACCAGGTTTTCCCTGATGTTCACCTTCGAGATCTGGACTGTATAGGCGATGCTGCCTGACGGGACGCTGACGACGTCTCCCGGAATGAGGTGCGTGAAATCGGCATAGGTCGAGAAGCGGTGCTGCCGTTGTTTAGCCTGCTGGGTCCAAAGCAACTCCCAGACGAGGCGCTCGCCGTCGACATCGGAAAGCACCATAGATGTCGTAAAATTCAGTTCCTTTGTGGACCTCGTGACATCATAGAGCTCGTCGAATGAATCGGCGTGGACCGTGCGCGGCTGGTAGTTGTCGTCCTTCGAGACATATTCGAGGTTGACCTTCGCAATGCTCGTCAGATCGCTTTCGTCGTCCGTCAGGATCGAGCCGTTCGCTTTGAAGACAAGATCGGTGTCGGCAAGAGCTTCATCCGCCGTGAACGAACCGTCAGTCGGGGTTTTCCGGAAGACTACTTCATCGCCGATGTCGGACCAGACGAAGCCCAGAGGATCCTGATACGATCGTAGAACGGTCAGGACGCTGGTATCCTTGTCGATGACGTCGCCCCAATCGGTGAGACCGTCGAAACCAGAGAACCGAATATTGTCAACGTCGTATGGACCAAGGTCAGTGAGAAGGTCCGTGATGTGATTCCGAAGCGTGATCTGCCCGGGAATGGCACCCGGCCCTGCGTGCATCACCCAAGCGTCTTCACCGACCGCGTTGAAGTAGCGTGAGCCGTATTGATCAGCAATGACGTACGACATACGCGTCGAATCGTATGCATAGATACCATCTGCGAAGGTCGTGATCTTCTTGGCGGCGATATCGAGGGCATAGATCCCGAAATGGTTACTGTCGGTTTCAGCCAACATCAGCACGTAGCCGGGTCGAGTGATTAGGCGGTTGTGCAGGATGGGGAGTAGAAAAGAAGCGTTGACATAGTTTCTTCCGTCAGTGACATCGAAGGCATCGATCAGCGTGCCGATATCCGGATTCAGGTAATAGAATCGCCTGAAGGGGCTGACGTTCAGATGGTGCAGGACCACCAGATATCCGGTCAACGGATCAAACCAGAGAACGCTGACGGCCGGGAAATCCGATCCTGTCAGGGCCAGCAATTGGATGCGGCTCCACTGGTCGCCGTCAAACTTCAGCTCATATACAGCGCCGCCGCTATCAGCGGTAAAAAAGGAACAGAAGTCGAAGGTGCTTCGGCCGTTGACTATCACGTAGCTGGACGGACCGCTCAGGGGGTCTACAACAAAAGTGCCCTTGGCGGCATCATAGATGCCGGTGACCCTGGTGCCGTCGTCAAAGTTGTGCCCGACGAACGCCCAAAGGTCGCCAAACGGCATCACCGTAAGCCACTCTTGATTCACGATATCGAGTTGCGAGGCCAACATGTGGCCTGTAGCGGCGTCATAAATTGCTGAAAGCCGCGGCGTCGCCGGTGCTCCTTGCAGTTGCACAAGAAGCAACCCGCTTCCAGGCATCGCAACAGGCACACTCAACTGGTAGTCGATAACATCTCGACCCACCGCATAGGGCTCCGACCCCTCCAGCGGCACACGATACCGTTCCGTCCGCGTATCAACATCAAGGATGGCTAGGTATATCTGCGACAGGCTAGGAATGTCGGTCGGCTGCAGGATCTGATAGATCACGTGGTCGATCGGGTCGTAAGCCGAGCCATGCGGGAAGGAATCCGCAACGCCGCTCGGCACCTCCCCCGTCCAGGCAATCTCCCCGCTTGGGGGGAACGCCGTCGCCGCATTGGAAATCACGGCCGTGATGGTCGGCGCTTGTCCGGCCGGGTAGTCCGGGAGGACAAGGAGCACATCTCCTGTATGCGCTCCAGCATTCGCACCGACGATCTGCTTGACGATCGGATCGACGGTCGTTTGAAGCCCGTTGTAGAAACGAAACTCGATCGTCGGTCGGGCACCATTCTCGGCGTCGAAAACGACCTGATTATCCGCCTCGATACGGATGATATCGTAGCCACGACCGAAGTAATCGCGGGCAAGAAGATAGACAACGTCAATCGTTGCGACAGTTGTCGGTTCTGGGTATGTCAGATTGAGCTGCGATCCGATCCGTGTTCCCTTGTATGTCGTCGTCACGGTTTTGTTTTGGCCATAGACTGGGATACCATCGACACGTCCAGTCCCGATGACCGCCGACTTCGGCCGGCCCAACGCCGGCGGCGTGGTAAGGCCGGTGCGGCGGGTAATATTCTTGTCGATGCGCGGCGGTTCTGATGGAAGCGTATAGTGGCCGAGGACAAGTTGGCCGTTCCGAGCGTCACGTGTGCCAGTCATTAGCCGCCGCCATAAAGTTCGCCCGGCGTGTGGTCATAACCGGAGAAGCTGTTCTTGCGTCCGTTCTGAACGCAGACTGCTCGCGTCCGAGCGCACCCGCCATGCATCACGAAGGAGTCGCCTGGCTCGATGTCCAGGGAGAAACCGTCAGTCAGCTCCACCAGGCTGGTTCCGCTGGTCCACCTACGAATTTTTCGGCTGTCGCCGATATTTGCTCCGGAGGTGAACTTGAGGGCGCCACCGAAATTGAAATCGATGTTGGTCGGATTTGAAATGACGACGGTGAACTTGCCGTTCGTCGTGACGGTGCCGATCACTCCTGAAAGTTCGCGAGTGGACAGATCAAATCCACATTCCGGCGAACCAAAAGTGTGGTTGCACTTCGGCTGGATCTTATCCAGCACGATGTCGCCGAGCTGCTCGCCCTTGGTGGCAAATTCCAGCGTCCCGGCGATGCTGTCAGAGAATGACGATTTGCCGACGAATCCGGTCGCCATGACCTGGCGATAATCAGGGTTGTCGATGTCGGCCAAGTAGAGAACGGTGGTGGCCTTACGCCAGATGCCGCGCTTTACATGCGCCGAATAGACCGGGCCCAGGTCGTCGATTGGCACGGTGATGTCCACCGTCGCGGGGAACCCATCCAACGAGTAGGTCACGCTGGTCATGTTGAAGCCGGGGTCGCCGAGAAAAATTTCGGCCGGGCTGCCGGCCGTCGTCACCATTTCGCCTGAAGATGAAAGGCGCACGACCTGGCCAACGCGGTTGACCATCTCGATCAACCAAACAGGCGTGACCGTAGCCCCCTCCAACATCGTCAGCAGAGGTACGGGAAAGCTGGTTCTGGGCATTTTTAGGCGTTGATATCCTCGGTCGCGGACATGCCATTGATCTTGGCATAGGCCCCGTTCGGGCCGTCGATCATTACATCCTGGCTCGAGCTTTCGAGCCGAACGGCGACGTAATATTTGCCGGTCCAGGTCAGCGTTTCGCCCATCGCCCACGGGGTAGTCGGCACGATGATCCCGTCGGTCTTGCTGGCGATCGCCTTCACGACACCGTTCGATTTGATGACGATGGCGCCATCGTCTTCGTCGAGGAATTTGACCGGGTAGTCATATGGGCGCGCGCCACCGAACGAGATGACGAGCTGCTTGCCATCGCTGGTGCCGTCACCGAACCCGAACACCTGGTCAACGACTGAATAGTGGCGCCAGTCGCGGATCAGCACGGGATACCCGCTGCCACGGCATTCCTCAATCTTCTCGACGATGTTCCGCATGTCGGCAACCAGTGTGTTGCTATAGCCGAACTGATAGCGGCGCAGTGGGCGAGTCCGCCGGACGATCGAACGCACCGCCCCGCCGTTCATCACGATCGACTCGGCGGCAAAGTCCGGCGTGCTGGAAATAAAGCCGAGCGCCGCCGACTTGGGGAAGATAGGGTACGTCATGCGACTGAACTGCTCATGGCGCCATAGACTGTACGGACGAATTCATATGCAGCCTGTCGACCGGCTTCGGCGCCGTCAGAGACCCCGTTGACGTTGATGTCGCCAACGGTGATCCCGACCTGAGTACCATCTGTGGTCGGACCTAGCTTGATATGCGGCTTCGGGCCGAGATTGATGACATCGCCAACATGGCTGCCATGCTGCGGATCCCAGTTCGGTCCGAACATATTCGATGGCGAACTAGGGGAACCCATGCGGTAGCTCTCAGGTACGCCCATGGAATCAAGAAACGCGTTGAAGATAGCGTCCGATTGTGCGCCATATTGCGATCCCGAATTTCCAGTAGCGCTGCCCATAACGGCACCACCCAAAGCAGACATGCCTAGTGCGAGCATATTGGTATTGGCGTTCACGGCGCCGGTCAGGTTGGAGAAGCCCCCTCTAACACTTTGGTCGACAGTGTCGACGCTGGTCCCGACGTCCTTCGTAGCCGCCGTCGTTTGATCTTGACCATACCGCGTGACGTTGACGCCATTTTCAACCGCCGTGACGACCGGAGCTGTCGTATCGGAGCTACCGCCACTGCCGCTGCTGAACCGGGTCACCGAAACGCCGCCAGCGTCGGGATAGGTCGTGCGCGTTCCCGTCGCGCCAGCGCGCTGAACAATCGGATTCTGCTTGAACGTATTGATCGCCCCAGTCAGCTTGGCGATCCAGAGAAGAGCGTCCTCGATACCCTTGATGAAGCCATCCAGTGCATCTGAGTTGGCGCCAAGCTTCTTGAGCTCTTCCCGGATATTGGCAATGCCGGTGGCAAGCTTGTCGGCCGGCAGCCGGCCCGCCAAGAACTTATTGATTAGCGCCTGCAACCGCCCTTCGATGGCACCGTATTGCTGGTTCAGACCGTCGATCTCCAGCGACTGCCCGAACATCCGGTCGCGGCCGACCGAAAATGCTGCGGCGAGATCGGTCTGCGCCAGCTTCAGCTGAGTGCTGACCGCCTCCATGTCGATCTGTCGTTGCGTGATCGCATCGAAGGCATTGGCGACACCGGCGAAGCGAGACTGAGAAAGGTCTTGGCTGCTTGCGTGTTCGAGCGCGTTGCTGACGGCATCCAGAATCTGAAGTTCCCTGGTCGATCCCGCGATTGCCTCCGAACCCACTTTCACCCTCTGCCGGACCGCATCCGTGACCTTGATGTTCTGGCCGGCGATCTTGGCGAGCAGATCGTCCTGAATCTCCAGGCGCTGCTGCTCGTCGCCATAGAGGCCGCGGCGCTCGAGCTGCCTTTTGTTGGCCTCGACCTGGCCGCGAACGAGGTCGTCGATCGCTGCCAGCTGAGTAGCGGTCGCCTCAGGCTTGTCGAAATTGATGTTCGGCGCGATCTGCTTGGCACGGGCGAGAATTTGGGCAAAGAAGCCGCTGGTCGCCTCGGTGGAGCGGAGCCATTCCTCGGATTTGCCGTTGATCGTGTCGAGCACCGTGTTGACGATCGCGACGTCGCGCGCTTCGCCCTCGAGGAGATCCTTGTTGTCCTTCATCACGGCAGCGGTGCCCTGCCGAATCTTCGACTCGAGATCGCTCTCGTCGTTGATCTGCTTGATGTTGAAGAGAAGGCCCTGGGCGGTCTTCTGCGACTGCTTGAGGTTGGTCTCGTAGATCTCCAAGGCATTGGCTGAGGCGGCGGCAGCCTTGTTGATCTCGTCTTCGACGTTGAGATTGCCGACGCCGCTCTTCAACGTCTTGTTCAGTTGGTCGGCCCTGGCAGTCGTCTTGTCGATGGCGAGCTGCAGCTTGCCTTCCTCAGCGACCGCTGCAGCGAGGTCATCGACTTGGTCGGCGTCGATGAACTTTGCTTCCGGAAGTGCCCGGATCGCTTTGTTGATGTCCGCAAAGGCGAGCTCGCCCCGAGCGACCTGGTCGACGAGCGACTTCACCCCGGCTGTCGCCCCAGCAAACAGCTCCGGGAAGTTGGTAGTCTGACCAATTAATTTTGGGTTGACGAATGGATCGAAAGCTCGCGTCAACGACTGCTCGATCTTGGTGCTCTGCTTATCGACGCTCTTTTGGAAGAGCTTGATGTTGTCTTCGGTGGCGGTAAGCTCGCCCTTGATCTCTTCCGTCTTCAGGCTGGTTTCGGCAGCCTGACCGGTCTTGCCGCCGGCGTCAGCAATCGAGCCGAGAACATCGTGAAGCGCCTTCTTCGTGTTCTCCTGCTCCTGTGCCGCCTCGGCCGACTTGATGCCCATGATGGTGAGCAGAGAGATCGCGCCAGTGAACGCGACGCCCCAGGGGCCGCCGAGGAACCCTACGAGGCCGGCACCAGCCGACTTCAGGAGGCCGAACGACTGGCGCAACACGCTGGTGTTCTTGACTGCGACCGACAGCGATGTTGAAGTCGTCTCCAGGCTGGTGCGAAGCCCGTCGAGTTCCGCTTGGGCGGCCCTCATCTCAGCGCCCTTGCCGATGGCCCCGACTTGGTCGATGGCAGCCCTGGCGCGACCAAGACGCTGCGTCTGGTCATATTCTTCGAGATGGAGGCGAACAGACTCTTTCGTCTGATCGGCTGCGATTTTCTGGTACTTGGAGCGCTGTTCCGCAGCTTGGGCTTCGGCGACGCCGATGCGATTAGCCAGATTGATCCGCTGGTTGCCGAGCTGCTCTTCGAGTGCCCCTTGCTTGGTCGCCTCGGAGACCTGCTGTTGGCGGATGCGCGTGATGTCGCGTTCCGCTTCCTTGACGGCGCCGATGTTGGAAACGTTGATAGCCTGCTGACCTTTGGCGGCCGTAAGCCGCGTCTCCGCCTTCGCGAGCTCATTTGCGAGCGAAATCTGCCTCGTCTGGCTGGCTTCGATCTTGCCCTGCGTCTCAACAATGCGATCCGCCGCCGCCTGGCTCTGCTTGGTGCTCTTCACCTCGACAGTATTCGCGGCGTCGATCGCGTCGCGCAGTTTCGTGGTCGTGGCGAGACGGCTCTCGCGAATCCTGTTGAGCTTTGCCTCCTCGCGCTGAAGGATCTTGAGATCGGATTTCGACGCGAATTCGAGGTTGTCGCGACCCTGAAGGTTGCCAAAGGCGCGCGTGCCGCGATCGAGCTGCTCCGCCAGATCGTGCTGCACCTTGGTGAGCTTCTGAACCTCTTCCTTGGCATCTGCGGCCCGGCGCGAAATCTCGCCGAAGGTGGCATCGACCGCCTTGCCGGCGCCGCGGCCGACGAGCCGACCGGCAAACGCGGCACCGAGCGCCAGCCCGAGAGCCGATGCGCTATTCGCGACCGTGTCGATGTTGTTGGCGAAGACCAGGATGCCGCCCGAAACGATGCGGGTGAGGCCGTAGGTCTTGTCCAAGGTGCCGACATACTGGGTCAGCTGGTTGTCGGCTTTGACGAGCGACTGGTCGATTGTGAGGACCGACTTGTTGAAGTCCTCGTCGATGCTGCCTTTGATCTTCTCGAGCGCGCCCAGCACCTTGTCGGCCGTGAGCTGACCGGCGATGCTCATCTGGCGCAGCTTGCCGATCGTGACGTCGAGACCCTTTGCCAGCTCCATGCCAAGCGGGGTCTCAAGGACGGCACGGAATTCGTCGCCGCCGAGACGGTTCGACGCGATGGCCTGCGAAAACTGGATGGCCGCCGAAGTCGCTTCCTGCGCCGTGGCGCCGCCGAGCGTCAGCGCTTTCTGGATGGTCTCGACATACTGAAGGATGGTGCTGCTCGATGTGGAAGGCGCCGCCTTGGCCAGGCGAGAATAGAGCACCGCCGTCGCCGAGAGCGAGGCGCGGCTATTGTTGGCGGCCGCCGCGACGCCGGCCAGCTGCCCTGCCAGATCGGAAGCATCGTCGGACACGACGCGGATCTGGTTGGAGAGGTTGTTGTAGGTGTCGGCGTAGCGGAGCACCAGGTTGGACGACAGCGCCGCCGTGAGACCGCCGAACACGGCCGTCGTCGCCAACATCGTGCCGCGGAGAAGGCCGACACGGTCATTCACCCGCTCGAACGCGCGCGAAACGGCGATCAGACCATAGGGCCTGATGCCGCTGCCGGTGCTTCGCGTGAACCTCTCGATAGAGGCTTGCGCGAGGCCGGCTTCCTTGCGGATGCTGGAGGCGCCTCGCGCAGTGATACGGTCAGCAAGAGCCCAGCCGGCAGCATAGCCGCCGGTCTCCATAGTCAGCGAAGCATAAATCGAGCCGATGGATTCAGCCATTTTTGCCTATGCTCTTTTTTTGAGGCGAGGATGATCGTCGCAGCTTCTTTTGCTGCTCCATGAAGGCACGCGCCTTCCGGAACATCTGAGCCGGCGTCTGGAGCTTCTGCGGATCATCCCAGAGGTCCGACGCCTTGTCGGGGAGCCTCCTGGCCCGCTGAGTCCGCGCAATGTAGTAGGCCGCCTCAACACGTCCCTGCCAGGCTGGGCCGAGCCAAGTACCTACTTCGTGCGGGGTCAGTTCGAAGAATTGATGCGGGAACATGCCCGCCCGGTAGGCATGCTTTTGAAGTTCACTCAGAATCTCGCCGGGCTCTATGGGTTTCCCGAGTCATTCCCCACTTCGAGCTTCCTGACATTCTCAAGATAGTCGAGGTGCCCTTCGAACGTGCGGCCATGCATTGCCAGGAACAATGCATCCAACGCCGCATTGGCGATGTCGACCGTGGGAATATCGAGTTCATCAAAGGCGATGCGGAAGGGCTTGCCATCCTTCTTGCCGCCATACGCGATGACCTCACGCATATACTTCATGTCGAAGCGGTTCAGACGTGGAACGGCATCGCCGAAATAATTGTCGCCAAACTTCGCCTGGAGACTGTCCAGATCGACGTTGGTGAAACGAAGGACGACCCCCTCCCCGGCGGCCGGGAAGGGGAGTTCGCCACGAAGACGTACTTCAGACATATTGTCTCCTATCAGCTCGCCGGGCCTTCTTCGATCTGACCCGACACGCGGATCGTCACTTCGAAGTTGATCGGATCCTCACCGGTGAAGGTGAAGTCGCCGCCGGAGACGTAGCCGAAGCCGTACAGCATGTAGTTGAAGCCGGCGCCAGACATGTCGATCTGCCAGTTGAAGGTCGTGCCGGAGTTCAGCTTTGCCTCAAGGCCAGTCGTGCCGTTGAGCGTCGCATCACTCGGGTTGTAGTGGCAGGTGATTTTGATCTCACCCGGATCCTTGAAGCCGGGACGGAACTCGCGAAAGCCGCCCGTCGAGGCAAGATGGGTGAAGTCGACCTCTTCGACCGAGCGGCCGGAAAGGTTGATGGCGGTAACGTTCACCACAGGGGTGAACACTTCCGGCGATTGGCCGTCTCCGACCTTGAACTTTGTGCCAAGGCCGACTTTACCAGTGGACGCAACCATGGTTGGCGATCTCCTATTTCAGTTAGAGTTTGCGACAGGCTTTCCGGGCCGCCGCGGCGTCCTCGGAGACGAGCGTATCCACCCGGCACTCCCGGCATTTCCAGCACGGCAGTCCGCTCCACTTGGTCTCGATCATCGAGCACTCGCGGGGGGCAGAAACGACTGAGGCCGCCTCGGTGGCGGCCTCAGATTTCGGTGTTTCAGTTGCTGGCGCCGGCGCGTCAGTTGCCGCCGGACGACGCGTCCGGCGCGTGTATCTTCCTCGGGGCATGTGGCCTCCTTCGGCGCCTACCTGCGGCGCACGATGCTATTGGCTAGTCTCAGCCAAGCGCGGCGGCCCAGAGTGGCGAGAACCTCGCCTTTCTTGGCGTCGAATGCCGGCCGGAAGAATGGATGTGCGCGAGAGCCTGGATGTAAGAACCCGCCGCGAAAGTTCTTCTGGAAGTGGGGCGCAGTCCCGAATTCGAGCAGATGAACAATGGTCCGAGCGCGCCTCTTGAACGACACCCACCAGGTGCGCCGCTTCGCTGTGCCGGATACCCTGACAGAAACGACATTCTCATCGACATGGCCGCCTGGCGGTGAGCCCGCCGGCTGCGGGAAGAAGTCGGGATACTTGCCGGCATAGTTCCGGAGCGGCACCGCGTTACGTTCCGTCTCGCGCCGCATCGGCTCGAGGGCTGTTTCCATGTCTTGATCCATGGCGCGGCTGTCATAGATGCCTGCTGCGCGCCGCATGTTGGCGCGGACCTGGACATCGCCGGTCAGCTTGAACCCTTTGGCCATCGCTCAGTTTTTCCAGCGGATGAAGAAGTCCACCGTCCACCGGTACGTCGAGCGATCGTCAGAGAAATCGGTGCGCTCGAAATTGGCGAAGGTGGTCGAGACATCGGAAAAGCCGGCGATCTCGGCGCTCTTGTTGTCCTCGAGCGCATCCATTGCGGCTTTGCGCATGGCCTGTGTCTGCTCTGCCGTTTCAGCCAGGCAATCGATGGTCACTCGGTTCCGGTAATACTGGCCGGCGCCGTCCAACATCTTTTCGTCGAATCCGCTGACGATGTTGACTTTGTAGCAGGGCGCGCGGGCGCGCTGTGGCAGGTCAATCGGGTAGATGCCTTCGGTGCCGACGATATCGGTTGCCGCCGACTCGGCTCCGAGCATCGCGACTGCAATTGCGAGCGCCGACATCAGGCATTCCGGATCAAGGTTGGTTTGATCGTCACGGCGCCGGTGACCACGGTGGCAACCGATCCAGCGAAGCTCACGCCTTCAGCCTCGTGATAGTAGACACCACCCTTGAAGCCGTCGGTGTCGGCGGCATTGATCGCGACTTCGAATTCACCGTTGCTCGGATCAGTCAGTTGGATGCCGGTGCCAGAGGCCTTCGACACCAGCGGTGAGCTCTTGACGTTCTTTGCGAGCCTCCAGCGAAACGTCCAACCCGTGATGTCGACCAGATCGTTGTTCTCGTCGCGCACGATGACGAGGACGATCTTGGTGTCGCCGGCGTACATCTCGAAGTCGGTGACCATATCAGGAGACCCTTCTTACGACGCGCCCGTCGAGATGGATGCGAGAAGTGGTAGATCCAGTCAGCTCAACCGTGCCATCGAGCAAGCCGTCGAGCACGATCCTGGCCAGCGTCTCGATTTCAATGCTGGACGATTCATCGAACGCCAGAAGCAAGGCATCGACGGCGGCAAATGCTGCGCGGGGCACCGCGGCATCGCCGATCAAGGTGGCCAAGGCGTCCGATCTGTTCAGCGCCACAGCGGATGCGACGGCTGTATCCAAACGTGGCGGCAGCGTGTCGGAGCGATTCAGACGCGCCAGCAGGGCTTCGACCGCGTCCTCTCCCAGAACAGCGAGGATATCTTCGCGCCCGAGTAGCGCGGCGACCGCCAGTGCATCGGATAGGAGCACTTTGACAGTATCTAACCGAGCCAGGGTTGAGCGAACCGCTCGATCTTCGGAGATGGCGACAACGACACTGTCCGACGCCGACACCTCAACCTGCGTTTCGCCAGCGGCGAAAAGGAGCAGAAGGCTCATTACGAACCGATGTTGACCGTGATATCGACGGTTATCAGCCAGCTCTGCGCTGATGTTTTGGTGCCGAGGGACTCGACCTTGCGGCTGAGCATCACCCCGGCGGTTGGGTCGTTGAAGACCCCCCATTCCTCCCAGGCGAAGTTGCCTTCTGATGTACCGAAGAGAGATTGAAAGGTCAGGACGTTGTTCGTGCGCTGCGGATAGCCTGCTTCCATCGCTCGACGCAGTTTGTTTGAGGCGGCCTGCAGGTCAGTCTGACTGGCGGCGAAGGCGGTCGATGAATCCCCAGCGCCTATGAACGAGCCGGCCCCATCGAAGAAGGCCGGCGGCCCATCATTCATAATCGCAGCGGCAATGAAGTTCCGGCCTGCGTTGGTCAGCGGCATGGGCTTACCCCCTTTAGAGCGTGTCGACGCCTTCGATCACTTCGACGGGACGCTTGTCGGTCGCGAATTCACCGTCGAACTTTTGCAGCCGCCATGCGATACTGACGGAAATGTTCAAACCCTCGCGGCGCCCAGCATCAACTTCGGCTATACGACGCCGAATTTCGGCGGCCTTCTCGGGATCGGACGCCTCGATAAGCACGGCAATCTTCTCAAGATCAGAACGGTTCATCTTCAACTCATGAGCCACGAGACAAATAGCCGGTTATATTGAGCTTCAAAGATCGAGCATCGCGATATTTGCATTTGATCGGATGGTTAATCCGGCAAATTCTCTCGACAGTTCAGCTACTTACAGATTGTCGTCTACCGCCGGGCAGTACTTCTCGGTTAACAAATTGCTAATTTTCCTTTGACACCAAGAGCCTGACAGGAACAGGATCGCTCTCGGGACACGGGGGATGAGCTTAACAGCACCTCTGTCCGGGTATTGGGTAACAGGGGTACACACATGAAGAAGCTTCTCAGCACTTACGAGCAGTTCCGCGACGATGACAACGGCGCTGCCATGGTCGAATACTCGATCCTCATCGGCATCATCGCAGTCACCGCGATCGGATTCATCATCGGCATCGGCGGCTGGGTCACGGGCCGCTTCTCGGGTCTTTGCTCGGCTATGGACAATTCCGGCGTGGGCAATTGCGCTTCCGGCGCCGGTAGTTAATATTCACGCGCGCCGAAGAACCCACGGCGCTTGCGGCAGTAAACACCTCGGGTTTTCATGAGCTTTTGCTTGAGGGGGTATTGTCGGCCTAGGAAGGAGCTGGCGTCGTCGCGCCGGCTCCTTTTTTGTTTACGCCTGCCAGCTGACCGCCACGACCTTCGGATTGGTGCCGCCAGTCGTGGCGCCTGGATCGTTCGTGGTGGAATTCTCCGTCGTGTTGATCGAGAAAGACCCGATCGGACAACTCGACGTTTCGAGTCGTGTACTGCCAGACAGGTCGGTCGCAAGGGTATCCGCGCCGTTATATGACGCCGCGCAATCGGTGTTGGTATTGCCGGCGATGGCGACGATCAGGAAGCCGCCGGATTTCACCTCGATGTCGGCGATCGTTACCGGGCTTGCGCCAGTATTTGCTCCCGAATCCAGAGGCGTCGGATTGGCCGTCAAAACGCGATAGGACGCTACCTGACATGCTAGCGCGCTGCCACTGAAGCTGACGACAATCGTCGCAGTCGTCCCGAAGGTATTCGCCAGCCAGACGATTGCGCATGCGCCCTGCGCGGCGCCGCCCTGTTGAGCAGCGATATTCATGGCGTGCGCGCCGGAGCCGTCGCCATTGTCGATGGTCACGCCCGTCAGGGTTCGAACGGACGTACTGTTTTCCCAGAAGATGACGACGGGCGTCACCCTGTTCGCAGCAGCCGTGCCTGTGTTGATGGTGAACGTGTAGCTGCTGGAATTGGGAGTCTGCGCGGCTGGCGAGCCGATATAAGAGCCGATATCAACCGGGGCCACTACATCAGCAAACTGATCGATCGTGATCGAGAATGGCCCGGCATCGGCATTGTTGAACCAGAGCGCAACACCGAAGGTCGCTACGCCCGAGACGTTGGAGAAGGGCGATGGCGTCTGCCCGGTAAATTCCGTGTTCCAGGTCGTGCCGTTGACGCTGGATTTCAGCGTGTAGGTCGTGCCGTCCGCCGAGGTGATCAGGCGAAGATAATTTGGCCCGGTCTGGGTTCCCGATGCTGCAGCGCCGCCGTCATTCGTGGTGTGTCCGGTCTGGACATTCCAGCCGTTCGGCGGAGTGCCGTAGACCTGATACTTATGCAGGCCAGTAGAGCCGTCGCCCCTCAGCCCGGCGATATGGAAGTCGTTGTTGGTTTTGAATCCGAAACCGACCATGGCGAGCTTGCCTTGCTGGGCGAGCTGCGCGAACTGCGGCGTGTAGCGGAATGTGTATTGCCGGCCGGCCTGGACCGTGGCCAGCGGCACGACGAACTTGCCGAAGGAACCGGCCTTGACCTTGCCCTTGATGGTCGTGTCACCGCTTGTGGTAGTGGTGACGACGGGCTGGTCGACGAAGCCGTCGCCGTCGCCAGCGCCGGCCGCGCCCGGTCCGCGCAGCCCGAGCAAGTATGGCGCAAACATCAGGCCGCGCCCTGGAAGCCTTCGGCGGTCAAGGTGAAGGTGGTCGAGTTGGCTGACGGCGAGAAGTCGTTCAGCGTCTGCAACAGTGCGTAGATGGTCTTGGCGCCGGAGACAGGCGTGGTGATGATGCGCGAGCCCTCATCGGGCACGCACACGGCACCGGAGCCATCCTGGAAGGCCCTGAAGGTTCCCGACATCGAGCCGATAAACCCGGCCTGCTTCTGGCTCCAAGCTGCATTATCGCCGCCCTGCACGCCGGAATTGGCGGTCGGATCGGAATTGAACAGCCAGACGCGGAAGGCCTTGCCCGCCACGCCGGTATCGGTTGACATAATGCGGATGCGCTCCAACGTGACCGTATCGTCATTGACATCGGACAGGCTGAGAGAGATCGCGGTGACGGAACCGATGGTGGCATTGTTCGACACAGCATCGTTGGCCGTATAGCCGGACGTATTGGCCGGGCGGGTGTAGGCCGCCGCCGCAGCGACGATGAACTTGGTCTTGACCTTGCCGATCAGATTGGTGCCGGCGCCGAGAACAAGCGTGCCGGCGATCCATTGCTTCACCAGGCCGCGCAGATATTGCTGGATCGTGCCGTTGGCGTCGGTGATGACGGCAGCGCCAGACGTGGCACCCAACGTTGCCACGGCCGGGTCATCAGAGGCTAATGTGACACGCTGGACCGTTGCGCCAACCGCGCCCGCGCCAGCCGCTACACCAGCTTGCCCAACAATCGGATTGACCTTGGCGCGGTCGCTTTCGTCCCAGTCGTCCATGACGCCGAGAGAAGCCAAGGCGGCATCGTCGGATGCCAGCGTGACGGCCAATGAGTTCGCCGCCGTCTTGGTGCCGAGCGACGCAGGGAAAAGAGTCGCGAGATCGGTATGCAGCGTATCGAGCTTGCTGTTGGTGCTAGTAGCAAGCGCCTCGAGCCCGTCGACATAGCCTTCGATCTGGTCGGTGTAGCCCTTGAGGTCGGTGAGCAATCCGCTGAGTGTCGTGGCCAGATCCGAATGGATGGTGTCGAGCTTGGTGTTCGAGCTGGTTACCAAGGTTTCCAGCCCATCGACATAGCCGGCAATTGTCGACGTCAATGCGGTCAGAATGCTCGACAGGCTGGAGTTGCTGGTGCCGACCAGCGCTTCGAGGCCATCGACATAGCCGGCGAGCGTTGTCGCAAGATCTGAATGAAGCGTGTCGAGTTTGGAGTTGGTCGAGCCTATGGCTGTGACGGCAGGGTCGTCGCTGGCCAACGTGACACGCTGAGCAGCAGCAGCTGTACCCGCCCCAAAGACGAACAACTGGATCGATTTCGAAATCTGCTTCAGGATCGAGACGATCGAGACCGATGTCGTGTCGGTCTGGGTCGCCGCAGCATCGGTCGGCTCGCCGATCGGGATCAGGCCGGTGGCGCTGCGAACCTGAACGGGCAATGCCTTGCCGGATGCCGTGTCGACCTTGTTGATCGTGTCGTCCGGCCCCCATGCGGGCTTCACATACTGATATTTCTTGCTGGCAACCTCATCAGCAGCAACGGTGTCTCCTGTCCCGGGAAGGACCACGTCATCGGACATGTCACGCGCTCCCTATGCCGTCACTGTCAGATCGATCGACGGGAGCGCGGCGACCTCGCCAGCGGAGTCCGTCACCTTGAACGTGACTGCGGATGTTCCAGTCGCCGACGGCGTTCCGGCGATGGCCCCGGTCGAGGCATTCATCGAAAGCCCGGCCGGCAGCGCTCCCGACGCAATGGCGAAGATGTATCCGGCGCCCGATCCGCCGGCGGCCGAGAGACTGAAGCCGCCATAAACGACGCCAACCTTGCCCTGCTGGATCGCCTGCTTGATCGCGATCGCCAACGGCGCCGCGCCGAGAACTGCGTCCTGCACCGTGCATTCGATGATGCAATCGACGCGCTTCTGGCCATCAGGCCGGATCGCCTTGATGTC
The DNA here is from genome assembly GCF_014843905.1 of Mesorhizobium silamurunense. Taxonomy (NCBI): domain Bacteria; kingdom Pseudomonadati; phylum Pseudomonadota; class Alphaproteobacteria; order Hyphomicrobiales; family Phyllobacteriaceae; genus Mesorhizobium; species Mesorhizobium silamurunense. Next base: position 79,867 of record NZ_LPVS01000034.1, read on the forward strand.
GAATTCCGTCCCGTCGTACACGACGCGCATCGAGGCATCGATGCCTTCGACCTCGACATACCGCACACGGAACTGCCAGACCTCTTCCGAATAGCGCTGCTTGGTCTGCGAATCGAAATGCTCGCGCCCGCGCAACACGGTGAGCTCGGCGAAGGGCTCGCGCCAAGTCTGCCAGACCATGTTCGGCGCGTTCAGACTGTCGACGCCGACCTGGACCTTTCGCTGGATCTCGATCGGGTTGCGTTGCGAACCAGCGCGCACTTACTCGTTCCAGTCGTCATATGACTTCGGCACAGCGAGCGCGGCGCGAAGATCATCCATCGCAAACAGCACGTTGCGGTCGATCAGCGTCTTGTTCTGCTCGAGGATCGTGGCCTCCGCGTTTTCGATGTAATGGGCGGCGAGGAACTTGATCATCCTCGCCAGCTTCGGCGGATATTCCTCGTAGCCATTGCGATAGGTGATCGAGACCGCGCGCGGCCCCTCTGTTACCGTCGGCCAGCTCGTGCGCGGATGAATCTCTGGCACCAGCATGCCGCTCTTCACGACGTACTCGGCCGGGTCGACCACGTTCTCCGGGCTGCTGCCGTCCTCGATCGTAATGCCGATGAACTGCAGCAGCGGCGGGTAAGGGATCATGATCGGCTTGGGCTTGCCGCTCTTGTCGTTCCCCGGAAACTTCGACAGATAGCGCTTGAAGGTCGTCGGGAAGAGCGTGCGGTTGAGCTCGCCGTTGATGCCGTGGAGCTTGTCCGCGGCGTCCGTCACGGCCTGGTCGATGACGTCATCAAGCTTGGTCACTGTCGCCGAGATGCGCAGATGCTTCTTCATGCCCGCGCGGCTGACGATATCCAGGCCGGAGTCCTCCGGCGGAACGATGACCTCGATGTCGAGCATGGCTCAGCGCGTCTTGTAACCGCGGCCGCCATTGCGGGCCGGCTGCATATCGCGAGGCGTCACCGGCACTTCCTTGCCCTGCGGCCGCGTCACCGGTTTCGGCTTTGGGCCCTTGGCCGACTTCTGCTCTTCAACCTTGACATATCGATCGCGGATCATTTCAGCCTCACAGTGGTCAGGAAGGAGCGCATCGGCTTCTCAGTCGCTCGGGGATGTGGTGGCGTTGGTCAGGGAGCCGGTCAGTGTGAACGCTCCCCCCGTGCCTTTATTGGTGGCGAAGCCAGTTGCATCACCGGAAAAGAACACAGCCGGAGCCGTTCCTGTTGGCATCTCACCATTGGCCCCGAGATAGACTGGCTTGCCACTCGCATCCACGAATTTGCGCCGGTTGGCTTCGACCGAGAAGTCGATGAACTGCCCGGGCGCGAACCAGATATCGGCGAAATCCCCCGAGACAGTCGCTGGATTCAGCACGTCATCGAAGAAATGCAGTGACAGCCCGTTCCATGTCTGGAAGAACGGGGCCGGGGTACTGTAGTAGGTCGATGGCTCGAACCCGGAGACATAAAGAACTTGCGTATCGCCAAGATACGCCTGCAAAACCATCGAAGAAGTCGGAGACCTGTTGGTATCGATGGACACCAGCAGGGGCACCCAAGTATCTAGAGGGACAACAGTCTTACCGGGATCAGAGGGAGTGGCACCAATCGTAGCGCTAATGCAATTTTCATCCTGCGAGGCGCAGGCTTGCAGATGGATGAAACCGATCCCTGCGCCGCCGCCATCGCTGAAATATGAATTTCCAGGGTAGAAATTCTCTGGATCCTGCACCCACATGACGCCTTGGTTGCCGAAGTCCGCCCCACTCATCTTGAACCAGTAGACGTAAGTCAGGTAGCCGGTGTCGTCCCCTGTCGCGACGAGGCTCGGATTGCCAAGGCCAGTTCCGGTAGCAACATGCACCGCCTCGGCTACATAGGGCGAACCACCGCCGCCGGCCCCGATGTTCGCCGCCACTTGGGCGAGCGATAGGCCGCTGCCAGAGAGCATCAGGCGGTCCGCCCATAGAGGCGGAAGACGTTGGCGCCGAAGGCTGCCAGTGTCAGCATAACGAACCGCTTCTCGGTCGAGAGCTGATCGTCCGGTTCGTTGATCGTAACGCCGTCTTCCTGAAGCGTGACCCGGCCGGCGCCGCCCTGGCTGATCCCGCAGATGAAATCCGATGGCAGACCGGCCGACACCGTGAGCGTCACCGCGCCGTCGGCAACGAAGTCGACGATCTTGCCGTGATGGTCCTTCGTCAGCGCATATTCGGTCGCGACGATCGTGACAATCTGCGGCGATGCAAGAAGCCCGATCTGGCTGAGCGGCACGCGCGCGCCGTCGGCGCCGTTTGGGCGCTCGGTGCGGAGGAAGTCGCTCTCGTGCATCTCTGCCTCCTCACAAACAGTCGGCGGGCCCGAAGGCCCGCCGCTTTTGCTTTGCCGATTAGTCGGTCGAAGCGACCGAAGCGATCGCCAGGCTGGCGGGCTGTCGGCCATCGCCGAAGAACACCAGGGCGGCGGACCATTCCAGCGTGTCGGTGTTCGCCCGGTTCAGGTCGGGAGTGATCTGAGCACGGATGAACTCGCGCGCGCCGCCGAGATCGACGTCAACCTCGACCGTGCCGGTCTCGGTGGAGCCGCCGGAATCGCCGGTCGCGGCAACGGTCGCCGAAACGGCGTCGGCATAATCCGCGGCGCCGGAGCCGCCGATGGTATCGGCATCCTGGAAGTTCAGCGCGAAGGACAGCGTATTGCCCTGGCCGAGCGCGGTCGTATAGGTGATGATCAGCTTCGCCGACATCGCGATGCCCTTGTCGCCCTTGCGGTCGACCCAGGCGCAATCGACTTCCGTGGCATCGCCGGTGGAACCGGCGGTGGCCGTCTTGTTGATCGCCTGGAAGGCGGTGCGGCAGTACGCGCCGCCATTGTAGATTTTGTCGCGCATTGGAATCTCCTTTTAGCGGGACGTTGTGGATGACCGAGAGGGCCGGATCGCTCCGGCTACTCGGCCTGCTTCTCAGCGGCGGCGCGCCGCTGAACTTCAGCGCCGATGATGCGCATGGCGGCATCCAGCGGCTTCTCGTCGCCTTCCAGCGTCAACTCGCCGCCAACGATCTTCTGGGCGAGCTTCACGCGCTTCAGCCACTGCATGGTTTCCCAGTCGTCGGGAATCTCGACATCGCCAGCCGGCTCGGCTGCCGCGGGCTGCTCGACCGGAGCCGCGGGGATGAAATCCGCCACGTCGAAGGTCTCGACGTCGGCCGGGACCGGATAGAGTTCGACTTCCTTGGCCGCGAGACCAGTGCGCGCCTGTTCGGGCGTGACGCCGAAGACCTGACCGGATCGCATGTTCTTGTGGCGGACAAGTGCCTTGACCGGAACGAGGCCGGTCAGCTTGATCACTTTCATGGATCTTTCCTCTCAAATTCCTTTTCGGCGCAACGGGCTGGAGAGGATTCCCCAGCCCGCTATTGCGATTAGGCGCCCCAGCGAACGGCGGTGAGAGAGGCCATGGCTTCGACGTACCTGGCGTCGAAGTCATGCTCGGATTCGGCGCGCAGTACCGTCACGCCATCCTGGAAGGCGTTGATGGTCTGGTTGCCGTTCTTGACGGTGGCGACATCCGAAATCGCCAGCTGCATGCGCAGCGCGTCGCCGAAGTAGACGTGGCCGAAGGCGATGAGCGAGATCGTGCTCTCGTCGGTCGTGCCGCCGCCGTTGATCGGGAACTGCGTGGTCTTGCGCACGCGGTAGCCCTTCCAGATCGGGTTTTCACCCTGCAACCCGGGATAGATCAGGTTGCCGTTGCCGTCGCGCATGTCGGCCAGATAGTTGAACACGCGCGGTGCCATGCGCCACTCGACGCGGATCAGGGGAACATTCGCGTTCTCGAGCCGGTTGAGCAGTTTGCGGGCATCGGCGTCGACCTGAGCATAGGTCGGCGCCGTGCTGTTGGTGGCCGCGACAGAGTAGACGCCCGGGATATTGAGGATGCCGAGCGGGGTGTCTTCGAGGCCGTCGCCGAAGAAGGCGTTGTAGTCCATGACCGTGCCCATGGAACTGCCCAGGTCGCCCTGCGCCCAGGCGCCGACGTTCGGACCCGACCAGCGGATGAGCTGGTTGGAGATCGGCACGATGCCGGCCAGAAGCTTGGCCGACATATTGATGGCCTTGAACGACGGCGTGGTCACCGCCGCCGACTTGGCTTCACCGCGGTAGGCCGCCGTGGAACCGGAAGCCGCCGCAGGCAGCTTGTAGGTGCCGTTCGGCATCGGAATGACTTCCGGAATGCCCTGCAGGAACGTGGCGTTCGGGCGCAGGATGTCGATGATGTCCATCGACATGTCTTCCGGGAGCAGGATGCCGCCGGCGCTGGCGTTCGAGGAGATCATGGTGCGCTTCTGCGCGGGCTCGAACTCCTTGACGAGAGCGGCGTAGCCGTTCTCTTCGATCGCCTTCATCGTCGGGCGAAAGCCGCGCACGCCATTCTGGTTGAGCGCGGTGACCATGCCGGAGATCACGATGCCGATCTTTTCTTCCGGCTTGAGATCCTTCTTCACCTGGGCCGGGACGGTGTCGGCCGGGGCATCGGCCGGGGCCGCGATACGCGCGCGGGCGGCTTCGGAGGCCTTGACCGTGACGATATTGGCTTCGATCTCCACGATCTCGGCGGTCTTTTCCGTCATGGCCTTCAGGTCGTCGGCGGTGAGAGAGTCTTTCTTCTCGAGAGCCTCGAGTTCGCCGGCGAGTTCCTTCAACCGGGCTTGCAGTTGCTTGAGCATGGATACCTCCGTTCGCTCATGAAAAAAGCCGCCCGGTTAGGAGCGGCTTGGTGATCCCCCGGGGAGCCCGGCAGGGAATTTCTGGATGCTGGTCTAGGCTGCGAGCAGCCCCTTCTCGGTGAGCCGAGCACGCGCCGCAGCCGCGGCAGCCTTGGCGGCGGCAACGGATTCATCAGAAGGCGGCTCCGGCGGCGTCGGCGCCGCCGGATCAGTCTCGGTGAAACGACCGAAGATCTTGGCCATCTTGCTGGTGAGACGATCGACCATCGCCTCGAGTGCCCCGACCTTTTCGGTGGCGTCCTTGGTGTCGACCTCGATCGATACCGACAGACCGCCAAGTTCTTTCTCCTTGGCGGATTCCTTCGCCTTGTTGACGCGGTCGCAGATCGATTGCGAGGTTTCGTTGATCTGCTTGATGGTCATGTCGAGGGGCAGCTCCAGCTCATCGATCCGTTCGCCGTCACGCTCCAGCGCCAGGCACATCTCGTCGCCATCGCGCAGCACGACGACATCGCCATCCTTGACCAGAGCCGCGAAGGCATCGAGAACGTCGTCGGTCAGCAACTCGGCGCCCTTCGCTTCGACTGCTTCCTCTTCGGAGGCCGTCTTGTCGGCATCGTCGGCGCATTCCGGATTGTCATCCGGCTCCGGCATCTTGTCTTCGGCCTTCGAAACCAGCAGGAAGCGCTCCGCTTTGATGCCGCGGAACATGCCGCTCCAGGCGTCGGTAAGGAATTCCACGGCGAGGGCGTGGACGCCTTTGAACTCGCCTTCATCGACGATCCAACTGGCGATGACTTCACCCACGCCGCGACCGATAACGGCACAGTGCGGGCAGTCCTTGTTCTCGGCGTGCGCCGGGTCAAACATCACCTTGGCGCCGACGAACTTCTCAGCCTCGGCGTCCGTCGACGCCTTCAATTCCATGTCGGCGACAGGAACAAACTTACGCGCTGACGGCGCCAGCGCCTTGTCGATGATGAAGGCCGAGTTGCCGGCCGGTGCGATCGCGTCTTCACCGATCTTCTGCACGATCGTGCGGTAGGTACGCTCATGGACGCTCTTCGGAATCAGGATGCCATCCGGCGATTTCGCCCAGCCGTCGATGATCTCCTCGATCACCTCGCGGGCGAGCTTCCAATCGCCATCAACACCCTTGGCAAGAGCGTCCGGCTGTGCCGGGATCGGCACCAGCGAGCATTCGAGAAGCTCCGACGCGTTGAACTTGAGGCCGGTGATCCAATCCTCTTCATCGTCGAGAATGAGCTCGATTTGATCCCAATCCGGATTGAAGCCGATCGAAACAGTGCGAAGCGAGCCGACCGCGACGTGGCGCGCGGCGCGATCAGCGTCCTCGTCGGTACCCTCCGGCAGGAAATTGAAAGTACCTTCGGTGCGCTTCGGGCGCCCAGTGAGGTTCTTGACGACGTCCGACCACATTCCGGCAGGCCATGCGCGGCTATTGTGGAAGAGAAGGCCCTGGGGGTTCTCGAGAAACCTCGTGGTGTCCAGGCCATTCTGCACGACGATGTCGCCATAGCGATCGACCGCCTCGCTGGTCATGGTGAAGCGCGCGTTGCGCTTCTCCGCATTCCATGACGGCGGCGCTTTGAACGTGGCGCCCTTGAACACCACGCTCTTTCCGCCGACATCCTTGACGATGTTCGCACGGGTTGCGCGGGCCTCGTCAGCCGAGACCTTTTTGAACCTGGCCATGATGCCTCCTAGTTGCTGGAAATGAGGCGCAGCGCCTTCTTGCCGGCCTCGGTCTGGGATGGGTCGCCAGTGTCGCCGGCGCCATCGGTCTTGCCGTCCCCGCCCTTCCCGTCGCCGCCCTTATCAGGCGCGTTGGAGCCTTGCAGGACCACCTTCCCGTCGCGGCCGATGATCGTCATGTTGGCCGGCACCATTCGAAATTGCCCTTGGCCGTTCGGCAGCGGCCCCCAGCCAAGCTTGGCCCGCGCTTCATCCCATTCGATTGCGCCGCGCTCGAGCGCGCGGATGACACGCTCGGTCTCACGCTGGGTATCGCGAAGGGTCATTTCATCGCGGTCATGCTCGAAGATGAGCCCGGCGAGGCGGTCCTTGCGGCTGAGAAGAACGCGCTCGTAGCGCTGTTCGAACCGCTCACAGACCGGAACCAGCGTGTCGCCGACGTACATTTTTTCCTGGGTTTCGAGATTCTCGTACTTGGCGCCGTCCATCTGGAAGACCTTGTGCGGCGGCACGCGCAGCAGTCGGCACGTTTCTTCGATTTGGGAGATGAACTGCTTTGAAAGCTCCAAATCCTGCGGCTTCGAGGCGATCGGATCGAACTTCAGGCCGCCCTCCAGAACGACAGGTTCGACGCCGGCACGGAAGCGATCCATCAGGATGCGGAACTGGCTGCGGAGCCTCTGAAATGCGACCTCGTCGAGCACGCCTGGCTGATCGCGGGTGAAGACGCCGCGAATTTGGCCTTCCTCGCCAAACAGGGTGTCCCGGAAGTCCCCAATCGCCTGCGCGGTCTCCAGTGTTCGACGACCGGCGATCATGGTGGAGTAGCCATCCATGCCGTCGATGAGGCGGCCGCGGACATGGATCATGTCGCGTTCATGGAAGGTGCGGAATGGCGCACCAAGCAGTGCCTGCTCCTGCATCGTGCTCGCCGAGACGTCGTAGAAGATGTCGCGGCCGTCGACCTTCTCCATGACGCGATTGGTCATGAACGGGAGCAGCTCGAGCGGATCGCCAAGGTTGTTGCGGATGACGCCGGCCAGCGAGTTCTGGCTGAAGCACATCCAGTAGGCGGTCATCTCCTTGTACTCGTACCAGGTGTGGCGGCGGTTCGGCTCCAGCGCCAGCATCGCCGCGATCGGATGGTCGTTCGCCTCAATGACGACCGAGGTGTTGATGCCGATCTTTTTCCGGAGTCGGAGTGTGCTCTTGGCGATGTCCTGGGCGATGACGTCGCAGCACAGCATGAAGGCAGCCTGCTCCATCGCCTCGCGGATGCCGAGCGTGCCGAAATTCGTATTCATCCACTGGACCATCTCGGTCATTTCCATGACCGGCCCATGGGACTTCTCCACGACAACCGCCTGCGATTTGGTCTCGGCGATCGTTTCGATCACATCATCCATTCGTCATTTCCTCGAAACCGATGATGCCGCGCAGCTTGTATGGATCGATCGTTTCCGGCTCGGGCCCGGCTGACTTCGCCTGGGCAGGCTCGAGGCGGCAGCCGTTGGCGAAGCAAAGCGCCACCGCTCCGTCGATCTTCCGAATCGATTCTTTGGTTTCCTTGCGCGGCAGGATGAGACCGTTGCCCTTCCGGTCGCCGTGCACGTTCTGCATCATCCAGGCGAGCACAGGATTGCCGTCGTGCCAGATCTTTTCCGACGCGATGCGCCCTTCGATATCGTCCCACGGCGGTGTCATGGTCGGCGCCGTGTTTGGGTAGGTCATTACTGGCCGGTTGCCATCCCACAGGTGCTTCACGGTGTTGTGCGCCTGGTGCGGGTCGCACGCGACGACGACAACATCGAACACGTCGCAGAAGGCCTCGACATCCTCGCGGACGAGATCATGGTCGGCCAACGGTCCCGGCGTCAGCACCAAGTGCTCAGCCTCATGCCAGGCCGCCAGATGCTCGGAAATCTCGGGGTTGCTGGCCGTTTCGGACAGCTCCGGCAGATAGAACTTGCCGAAGACGACGATCTCCCCCGTCGGCTCCTCGAACAGCAGGATGATCGCGCACATGTCGCGGACCTGGGCGAGGTCGACGCCGATCCAGCAGCGGCGGCCGATGTAATTTTCGATCGAGATGTTGCGCTTGCATGCCCCCCACGCATGCGCCTCGATCAGGCTGGTCCCGGAACCTACCCAGAGGTTGAAACGAGTCCTTGCGGTCTCTCGCCTCTTGCTCGGCAGGCGGCGGGCCTTCGAGATAGCAGTCCTGATCTTGATGATGTCGAGCCCGACATCCATCATCGGATTGCACTTGTAGATCAGATCCTCGTCGCCGAAGAGCTTGTCGTAGTCGACGGCCTTCGATTCGGGATTGATGTAGTCTTCGGTGTCCAGCGTGTAGATCGCCGCGAAGAGCGTCCAGTCTTCTGCCTTCCCTTCGAGGACCATTTTGGCCTCGAGCAGCAGATCGTATCCGGGGCCTTCTGGCCGATAGCCGGCGGTGGTGATCATGCGCTTCAGCGCATTTGGCCGTGCGCCGAAGGCGGATTCGACGACCGCATAGACTGAAGCGGCGCCGGCGTGGCCTTCCTCGAAGATCGCGAGGCTCGGATTGAGACCGTCCTGCCGCTCCCCTTGGGAACTCAACATGAAGATCTTGCCGTCGCCGCGGCTGATCTCTTCCTTCGTCACCTTCAGCCCGTAGTGCTCCCTGAGCTCGGGCTCGTTGTTCACCATCTTGATGATGTCGCCGAAGAGCGTGTCTTCGGACTGCTTCTGCGTCGCCGCGGCGATCGGCACTTCCGCGTTGCCGCCGCCGCAGCACAGGTCGAACAGCGCCGCGACTGTCGCCTTCAGCGATTTCGCGTTCTTGCGTGGAAGCACTTCCAGCGCGGTCGATACCAGCCGTTCGCCTGTCAGGCGCCGGCGGAACCCCTGAATCGCCGCTTCGGCCCAGATTTGGAAAGGCTCGAGGATGATCCTCGGGTCCGGCTTGCCATCCGGTCCGATCTGGGTGAATTCCCAGGAGCCGCTCTCGAAATGCCGGAGCTTTTCAGCGAATCGGCAATAATCGGTGACGTGGACCGGCGAGAAGTAAAAATCGTTTTGCGGATCCTTCGCCATCTCCAGCATGCGGAGATAGCGCTCCGCCGCCGCGACAAGCAGGCGATTGGACGGCAGTCTCTTCGACGCCAGAGCCTCGGCGTAGAGCCGGGCTATCCCAGGGTAGTCTGGGACCAGTTCCACCTCGCCCGTTTCAATGTTCTCAAGCTCGAGTTTTGGAAGGTGCTCGCAGTCGGAACGGCGAAGCCCTCGAATTCGAGAACCCGCAGTCCGCGAACTTGTTTTTCGCCCCGCCGGGCGCCGTGACTTGGGCATTCTGGGCGATGTCTAGATCGCGCAGCGCGCTTTGGAATTTGGCCACATCGTGAGCACTCGGGTACTTTCCGTTCGCGGCCAGGTGGTCGAACTTCTGATGCAGCAGAGCGACCAGCGATGCCCTCGTGACCGAGACCTTCGTCAGCTTGCTCTGTTCGAAGAGCTCGCGAGTCAGCTCGTCATATTTCTTCCGGCCGACGGCGTTCAGCGTGTATTCCGGGTCCGGAATCTCCGAAAGCCACGGGCCGACAACGACCTTAGCGGCCTGCCTCTCGGCATAGACCGCATCGGAGCTGTCGGCCCTGAACGTCCCCCGACGTTTTTTTTCCGCGTCGCTTAGGCGGTTATGCCCGCCGCTTCCCCTGCCGCCCATTCTCACACTCCGGCGACCTCGGGCGGCCGTAAATCCTCTCGCCGATCTGCTGGAGGAATTCCTTTTCCACCCAGCTCAAGCGAGGATCGTTGATCGAAACGACAAGCATGCCCTGATCGCGCAACGCGTTCCGCTTGACCGCCTCATAGTCGATGGTCGTCGGCTGCTTCAGGCCGGATCGAAACCCCAGGCTCATGCGACTGCAACCGAGCCAGCCGCCCAGCGCTCGAGTTCGGCACGCCACTCGTCGGCGTACTCGCAGTTCTCGTAGTTGGGCATCAGCGGCGTGCCTTCGGTGAAGTGCACGATGTCCGGACTGATCTCCGGACTGGTGTGGCCGACCAGATAATTCCAGGAGGCGTCGAGCTCGCCGATCAGGTCGTCATCGAGCCAGCAGAAGGCATGAAGATCGCGCCCGGGCAGCGTGTTGACCATCTCGACGGTCAGTTTCTTGTTCGCCGGATGATCACAGTTGAAGAGCAGCACGCTCGACCAATTCTTTCGGGCGTATCGCGATTGCACCTGGCCGTCCATTTTCAGGCCTTCCGGCGGCTGAAAATCATGCTTCACGACCATGACGGCCTTGGACATGTCGAAGGCCTTGAAAAGCTTCTCAACGTTGGTGCGCGCTAGCACGTCGCAGTCGACGAACAGAGCCAGCCCGGTCTTGGCGAGATGGGGCACCAGGAACCGCGAGTTCGAAAACTCGGTCGAGCAGAATGCCCCCGAGATTTCGTCCCAGAGCTTGCCGTCCCGGATACTGGTCGGCCGGTAATAGAGACCGGCGGCGCGCAGATTGGATTGCACGAGCCCGCGCACATGGATGGGCGAGATCAGCCTGCGTTCGATCGACTCCTTCGCGACAGCGAACGCCGCGGCCTCGCGCGGATCCCAACCAATCCAGATCGAATGCCGCGTCATTGATCCTTCCTTTTGCCCTTCTTGTGGACGGTGCACGCGGCAAGAGGCGAGTGCGGCCAGACATGCCCCTTGCCACCCGGATTGAGGTTCCGGATGACGAGGCCGTGGATGCTTTCGAGGCATCGATCGAAGACGAAGGCGGAATGCCATTCCCACAGCTCGAAGACCTTGTCGGCTCGGTAGAACGAGGCGAACTTGTCGAGCAAAAGCCGTGTCTTGTCGCTCACGCGCAGAGCATAAAAACCGATTTCAGAATGCGTGCCGGCGCGCTGCAGGCAGGCAACGTCGCAGATGCCGAGAAGATCCTGCACCCAGTTGCGCGGCACCGGCGCCGTCGTCTCGACATCGGCATCCAGCCAAACGAAAATATCACCGTCCTTCAGCTCGTCGATCACAGCCATCGGCGCCAGCGCCTGCGGCATCCATTTCAGCGCATCGTGGCGCCAGGAATAGCCGGCGCCGTCCACCTTGGCCCCGGCGAGACCGATGCCGGATGCCTTGGGTATATTGCCCCAGCGCCGCCGGAACGCATCAACGCCGGCAATCCCTTGCAGCGGCAATGAAACGCCGCGGGTGAGCGCCAGATTGGCGTCCGAAACGATCACCAGTTCGACTGACGCCGGCCAGTGCCTGGCGAAGCTCGCAGCGAAGGTTTTGCCGTAACGCTCCCACGCTGTGCCCCAGACGAGGCTGCAGACCGTTACGGTCACGGCTGCCCGCCATGCATCCGGATCACGGTCCCGGAGATATACGGCTGGAAGTACAGGAGCGTTCTCGCCATTGCGGCGACCTCAGCCGCCATCAGGAATCGCTTCTTCGGATGCTCGGCGCGCCGGCGATCGAGGTTTTCGACGTCAGTCCGCGACGTCGTCATCCGGCAGTCGCCGATGATGCCAGGCGAGACCGCCACTAGCTGCTGCTGCGGCGAGCTCAAGCGCTTCTTCTCGACATAGGCGTGCAGCAGTTCCTTGGCCGATGCATAGTTCTCGTCGAAGGACCCGCGATACCCGCTCTCGGAACCGATAACGCAAACCCTCGCCAATTCATTGGACGCGAAGATCAGATCGCAGGCCCGAACGATTGACCCGAAATTGACTTCAATGCCTTCCCTGATCTCGGCATCGGTCTGGTCCTCAATCCGCTTCGGCCGAAGCAACCCCTGGCAGAACAGATATCGCTCCGCGCCGAGCGGGAAATTGGGCTCCAACGCCTTGCCGTGCACGATCTCTTCGTTCGATCGCAGCAGCCGGCGGAATTCTTCAGCGATGGCGCTGCGCCATCCGGTGATGACGATGGTCACCGTCTGTACCGCCGCGATCTCAAGCAGTGATGTGCTTCACCGCCCACATGACTGCTTCCTCGATTTTGGTCTTGGCGATGGACAACTCTTAATTTTCAACATGGCAGCCTTCTCGTCGTCGCTCAGCACCCGGTAGGCATGGCGCATTGTGTTGTTGACGGTTCGGTCATCAGAAGCGCTATCGACGGTGTCCATGTCATTCCCTTGTTTCGTCAGGCGATCATCTGTTTGATCAGCCGCTCCGCCTGAACAACGGCATCGATCTTGCCGGCCCGCACGCGCAGCGCGCGCTCCCCGACCTTGACGACTTCGACCAAGCGGCTGTCAGCGCCGGAGAGCGGCATCGCGCGAATGCTCAAGCGGTAATCTTCCACCTGGTAGAGATCGCGGATCGCCGGATAGAAGCCGGCCATGTCGCTGATCATGAACTGCGCCTGGCGCTCCACATCCGCGGCGCTGAGCCCCTTGAGGAGCGCCTTCGCCTCTTTCCAGGTCTTGCAAGTCTTCGAAAACGGCGTCCACTTCGCCGAGGAGAGGCTCGACAGGCCGAGCTGTTCATTCCAGACATACAAACTCGGAAAGGGCCCATCCACGATGGTCACCGACTTGTCGGTCGGTCCTTTCAGCAGCACGACCAGGCACGGCTCGTAACGATCGACGCCGGCGCCGTCGTTGGCGCAGAACGAGCAATCGACCGTAAAATCGAACTTGCGGCTATCGACCTCGCCGATCGGCGTGTTGAACTTCACCACGCCGTCGAGCTGCGATGCGAAATAGCTCCTCGCCTCATCGACGACGATGTGCCGCTCTCCGACCATCACGCCGCCTTCCACATAGGTCAGGCCGAACTCGGCCGGATTGTGCAGCGTGATGAACTCGATCTGGTCGCGAAGAATCCGCCGATAGGTGCCGAAATCGATCAGCGAATGGTCGGCGGCGACCGCATAGATGTTGACCGGAACCGGTCGGGTGAAGCGGCCATACCGCTCCATGAACTCGGCCTGGTGCTCCTGGCAGGCCTTCTGTGTCGCTGACGAGCGTGGATAGTGCGGTGCGCCCAGATGCAGACGAGCCGGGATGTTCCCGGAGGCGCCGTTGAAGATGCGGCCGCCGCTCTCATGCACCTCGACCTCATGGCCGTCGGCAAGTAGGCCCAATGCGATGCTGCAGCCGTAAAATCCGGCGCCAAGGACACGGATGCGCATGCGCTCAGAGCTTCATCCGCTCTACCACGACGCCTTCGGCGCGCTGCTCGCGGATCGACAGCGTCACCTCGATAGGCAGCTCTCGCCTGATCGCCGCAGCCCAGCGCTGCGCGTCCCACTCGAACGGATGAAGATCGGGGCGATTGAACACCTGCTTCTTCACGGGCGCGATCTTCTCCGCGATATAGATCGCCTTGTTCGACAGCGAGTAGAGCCGATCGATGATCATAGGCAGATCGGCGATCGGGATCGAACCCAGCGTGTGCGTGCAGATCACTAGATCGAACGTCCCGGTCGGCTCCGCCGCGAAAGGCAGGTACGCGGGGTCATATTTCGTGACTGCGACGCCCCAGAATTCCTCGATCGTCATCCCCACGGGGATCGAACCGACCGGATCTTCGTTTCGCCAGGTATATTGCGCGCCCTTGCCGCATCCGTAGTCGAGAATCGACGCGCAGCCGAGTCGCTCGATGATCTCCTTGATGAAGGGAGCGTGCGGCCGCAGGAATCTGCCTGAAAATGTCTTGTTGCTTGCGTGGTGACGCTTGCTCTGCTCGAGCGCAGAATAATACTCAGCGCTCAGCTGCATCGATCACCCGTAAATTTGCGGCCGCAGGATGCTCCAGGCGAGACCGGAGCTCATCTCGTGCATCGTGTATTGGCAGTAGGCCAGGTTATGCGCCCACTGCTGGCGCTCCTCGTCGGTGGCGAGCAGCGGATTCTCGATATCGTTCAGCCGAATCGACGAGATCGGTCTCGCGACGGCGTCACCAAGAACGATGCAGGGGACGCCGGCGAGCAGTGCCTCAAAACAGGCGTTGGACCCATGCGTGACGACGACGTGCGCGTCTTCAAGCACCTGGTCGATGCTTTCCGGTGATCGCGAGAAATAGGTGCCCTCGATCGGCTCCGCCTCGCGCCAGCTCGGCTTCGGCCGGTACACGATCGGCCGCTCCGGCGAATATTTCCGCAGCTTCTTGATGACGCGTCGCGCATAGGATGTCGGATCGTCGAGCGAGTAGAACTCGTGGTACTTCGCCGATGATCCGGCGATGACGATCTTCTCGCCGCGCTCGCGCCAAGGCTTCATATCGAGCTCGAGGCTGTCCCAGCGGTCCGACGGCCGCGCCACCTTCATCAGCTTCGACGTCGGGTGATGCCCATCGACGGCGACCCGCCAGAACTCCCAGAGTTTGACGGGCCCGTCGAGGCGGTGCCGGCAATAACCCTTGTCGAACATGATGGTGTGGACGCCGGCCTGCCAGTTCGACATGAAGAGCTCGCGGCTCTTCACCCCAACCATGCAGGCGACCTCGCAGTCGCTCGCCACCTGAGGCTCTTCGGTCAGCGGCCGTATCACGATCTCGTCACCATGCTCGACGACGCCGCGGGCGAAGGCATCGGCAAGCAGCCGCTCCCGCGGCTTCTCGGAGGCGAAGAAGCAGATTTTCATGCCGTCACGAGACCTTCGTCTTTCAGGTGGCGCCAGGCTAGCCCCGCTTCCATCTCGGCGGGGGTCCACTGGCAATAGCTGATGTCGTTGATCCACTGCTGCCGGCCTTCCGGAAACAGTGGCGACTCGATTTTATCCAGGTCGGCGCACGCCATCGGCGCCGCAACCCCCTCGAGGCAGAACGCCGGCACGCCGGCCAAGAGACCGTCGATCGCGGCATTCGAATGGTGGGTGACGACGGCGTGGCAATCAGAAAGCCATTGTCTGATGTCGACCTTCGTCTGGCAGAAGGTGGAACCGGGGATCGGGGTCGCCCCCGTCCAACTCGGCTTCGGCCGATAGATGATCTCGCGATCGGTGTGCTTGCGCAGCGTGTTGATCGCTTCGGTTTCCCACTGCTGCGGATAGAAGCCGTCGACGACGGCACCCTTGCCGCTAGTGCCGGCAACGATGATCGTGCTGCCACTGCGCCACGGCTCGATTTTCAGCCCGAACCGAGCGACGCGCTTGTCGTCATGCTTGACGCGCTGGAAATACTCGGTCGGGTGCCGGGCATTAACCGACACCTTGTGGTAGCCGGACCACTTTCCGCCTTCCAGTCGGCCCCAGTAGCCCATGTCGACATAGACGACCGGCCGGCCGGCGGCGCGATAGGCGTTGAAGATTTCCTGCAGGCGGTCATCGAACCCGTAGAAGACGGCGACATCCCCTGCGGGCGCCTGGAAGCCGGTATACGGTACGAGCCGCGGCTGATCACCGACTGCCGCGACGCCTTTCGCCATCGCGGCGCCCATCAGGATCGAGCGCTTGTGATCCGGGATATGGTAGACCGTTACGCGAGCAACCAATGGAAAGGCTCTCCTGCCTTAATCTCGTCGACGGTCCATTGTGCATAGGCGAGGCGCCGCAACATCGGCATCCTGTCGCCGATGAAGGGATCTTCGAGATGCTCAAGCCCGAGACGCGCCGCCGGCGCGCCGATCCAGCTCGGCAGCTCGTGGATGACCGGTACACCGGCGAAAATCGACTTAATGCCGGCGCCGCTCGCCCAGGTCACCGCCGCCCAAGCGTTTTTCAGTTCATCGTAGGGCTCGGTACGCGCCCTGCCTGGGTGTTTCCGCACCCTGATTGGCCGGTCCGTGACCTTCCGGAGACGGGCGCCAACCTCATCCGGCCAGCTCAGCGGCATTGCGATGCCAGGCGTGCCGATGCCGCGCTGCGGCAGCACCACGATCTCCCGACCGCCGGCGCGCCACGGCTGCGGCGTCATCTCGAGCAGCTTCCACCGGTCCGTCGGACCCTCGACCCATGTTCCGGCGCCGAGGTGAAACCCGAGCGCCATCGCATAGAGCTGGCGGCTTTCCTGGTCCTTCCCGATGTAGCCGTTCTCGACGACGATGACCTTGGCGCCGACGGCTTCGTAGCGTTCCGCGAAGAAAATATCGGATCGCGTCCGGTTCCAGATGACGAGAACGTCGTCCGACGAAGGTCTCTCAAGCGGCTTGCGATCGACGATATAGCCGTGCCGCGCAAGTCCGGCGAGGATCTCGCGCCGGATGTAGTGCGGCGAGTCCTTCAGCGTGTCGGAGGCGATGCCCTTCATATCAGCAGGGTTCCGAGATCATACGGCGGCAACCAGTTGATATTCGACTGGAGCGTCGCGTTGAACACCTTCACGCCGCGCTTCGCGAGCTCGTTGGTCAGGATCCGGAAAAGGCGAAGCCTCTCTGTGATGTTCGAATGCTTGTCCATCGAGCCTTCGTGAAGGCCGAACCAGTGCTCGCGGGAGCCGTTGTCGGAAAAATCGAAGCCAGCGAGGATGATACCGCCGCTGCTGGCGCCGATCTTGGCCGCCAAATGCACGGACTGGTAGCCGCCATTGGAGCCCGACCGGAGGCACCCAGGGGTATCGTCATACCCTTCGATACCGGTGTTCTTCATCGTCCGGATGTCGTGGTAGCCGGTGATCTCGAGCGAGACCTTCAGGCCCGGGAATCCGGGAACGCCGTTCTTGCTGTTCCACCAGACCTTGTCGCAGGCGTAGCCGATGTCGGCGAACCAGCACGGAAACATGTTGTCGTTGATCGCGATGACGCGGCAGCGGTCGAGAGACCGCGCCCGGCCGATCTGCCAGACCTGTTTCAGCGTCAGCGATGGGCCCGACGCGACGCAGATGACCGGCCGATCCCCGAACGGCGGGATCGGGATGCACTTCTCGATCAAACGAAAATCTCAGTAGGACGGAGGCGGCACGAACAGGCAAATCGTCTTGCCGGCGTCTAGGCCGGCCTGGTGCGCGCACCAATGATATTCGCCGTCGGGGGAGTCCTTCACACGCTTGTCGCGGTAGGCGATGACTTCGCCGGTGTCCTTGATGACGTACCCTTCCGGCCGCTCGCTGATCGACGACTGCGGTACCTCCTTGCAGTCATAGTTCGCGCAGCAAGCAAAAGGATAGCTCCAACCCTGCGGGAGTGCGGCCGTCGGCGTCGCTTCATGAGCAAGCGCGGCGCCGATGCAGATCAACGATGTCACAATCGCGATCGCGAGAGAGCCGGCCAGCAAAAAGCGGCTCTGGCGGTCACGGTGGCGCATCGAAAAAGCTCCTGCGGGCGTTGATAGATGGCGAAACGAGTGATATTGGTCGGGACGGCCGATCGTCTGACCGCCCCGTGGCACCCCGGCAAGGTATATAAGGTTCCGTTCTAACCGCTACGGAACAAACAACGGGCCTGCTGTCGTGAGGCGAGACGTATCCACGGGATCTTGGCCGTGGAATTGCAAAATCCTGCTCGGGGAAGGATCATAGCAACCGACTGATCAGGCCGGCCCCATCCCCTCCCCCTTCTCTCTCAGCAGGAATCAGAATTCGATCGTTTCGCCGTCGGCGAACGTAATGGACTTCACCTCGCGCTTCGTCCCTGTTTTGGGGTCGGCGACGATGAACCGCGGCTCGCCAACAAGCTCCATCTCGGCGAAGATCTCGAGGTTTACCCGG
This sequence comes from Mesorhizobium silamurunense, assembly GCF_014843905.1. Classification (NCBI taxonomy): domain Bacteria; kingdom Pseudomonadati; phylum Pseudomonadota; class Alphaproteobacteria; order Hyphomicrobiales; family Phyllobacteriaceae; genus Mesorhizobium; species Mesorhizobium silamurunense. The sequence continues at coordinate 97,889 of NZ_LPVS01000034.1, forward strand.
ATAGGATCGTCGGCCCCGAACCGCGGCACTTCCACCGATACGACGGCCGGGATGTCCTTGCCCGTCTCGACGTCGGTCACCTTGGTTCCAAGGCCGATTCCTTGGTCTAGGGTGACCACTTTCACGAAACGGACCATCTGACCCAGGGTGATTCTGCTCTATCGACAAAGCGATGATTCCGCCGAGAAGTGACTCGCGCTCACAAAACCGTCAACGGGTTGTGTTTATAACTCAGTTCAGCCCCTCGATCTTGTGTTCAAAAACATTCTACGGCGACAGGAACTTTGACGATCGGCGAAAATTTTTTCGAGATGATCGCTGGTCAGTAAGGCGATCGGAGCCTGAATTCGCGATTTCAGATGCCAAGATCGACCATTTTGTCAGCTTCAAAATCATTCAAAAATTCCTCTGCCAGTTGACGTTTTCGATGTTTCGGGCTTTCAAATGTCCGAACCAATGTCCATTGAGGTACATTCATGACCGCCAAAGGCGTCTCCGAGATCGAAAAGCTCCGTCCAGAGCTCCTGGACATGTCAGTCGCCGAGCTGGAGCGCCGCCGCGCCGAGATCGACATGGCGATCACGAAGAAGGCCGAGATCGAGGCCGCCGCGATCCGTGCCAAGGACGTCAAAGAGGCAGATGAGCGCATCACGCGGTTATTCGAGGATCTCCGCTGGCTCTACGATAAGAATTTCCTGTCGCCAAAGCTCCTCGAGGCGTTCACCAGCGCCGACGGCCAGTTCGCGCCGCATCGATCGCTGAAACGGCCGCGGGCTTAGCCATGCGCGTCCTGGTCGCCGCCGCCTGCATCGCGATCATCGTTGGTGTCACCTATTTCGTGAGCGCCGAGTTTGTGACCTATCGACTCACCCGTGATGCCGACACCAAGAAAGCGCTCGCCGACACTCTGCGGGTCGCCTGTCTGGATGATTTGCAGTCCGTGCTACCGAACAAGACGAAGATCCGCAACTGCCTAGACATGGGCGCCTTGGGCGAGGTCGACGTGGTTCGGCGGGAGCGGCAGATCGGCGCTGTTCTGCATTAGTGGTGAAACCATGATCGAAGCAGCCGCCGTATATTTGATACTCCAATTTCCCGCGCCACCATTAACTGTTGAAGTCTTGCCCATGGCAAACATGGAGCTTTGCAATCGCCAGAGCCGCGAGATTGTTGCTAACTACAGGGACACCGGGCACGCATACATATTGTGGGCATATTGCATTGAAAGTGGAGTTGGCGCGCCTCCGCCTGCCAAGGAGGGGAATTAGCAAGGCGAGCTAGTTTCGACTGATCTCCACCTCGGAAATGTTGAGCTCGAACTCATTTCTGACCGCGCCAAGGCCCAGACGGGGGCGGCGCTGAGGTAGGCCGACCATTCGCGTCGTATGGTCCTCATCGTAGCCGAACAGCCTACTCATCGACATGATGGCGGATCGCTTCAGTACATATGTCCCGTAACCTTGGCCGATGGCAAAGTCGGTCCGTTCACGTTCCATAAAATGATGGCCGAGCAGTTTCTCGCCTTCAGGATCGAAGATGACTTCGCCGGTGGCCTTGATGTCGACCGTGCTCAGCCCCCTATATCTTCGCTCGCGCGGCGAAATCCAAATCTCTTCCTCGTCCCTTCGCACGGTGAGCTGCAATCGGCTCGAACGCCCGATGAAACGCCAGGCGTTTGCAGTCTTCATGAAGATGTCGCCGAGATCGGCATCCGGAAATGGAAGCGGCGGCGGTTCCGCCGCGATCTGGGCGACGGCTGGCGCCACAGGAATGCCGACCGCGGCGACGCCGGCAGCTGCCATCAGGCCCTTGAGGAAGTTGCGACGGTTCAGGTCAGTCATTTTGCGACGTCACTCGTGTTCATGGAAGTCCGCCTTTTGCGATTCGGCGCGCGATAGACATTGCACTTTCCGGCCTATCTGACCGATCGCGCTGTCTTTCATCCAAAAGAGCACCGGCGAAGGATTTGATACAGGCATCGCGGTCAGCGTGGCCGATCGGAAAAAATTCCGTCACGATGCGCGTGGCGGTTCTCAGAATGTCGTCGGGGATATCGGTCATGGCTCACATTGCGCGGCCGCGCGCGCCCAGAGTGTGGCGTCACCGTCCTTCAGCACCTCGAGCAGCCTCAGCTTTTCGTGGCGGTAGACGCGCCAGAAATCCGGATCGCGTTCTTTGATCGTCGAGGTGTTGTCGATCAGGTCGGCGAGCTTGATCGTCTTCGCCTCCGGCGGCGCCTGGGCGATGTGCGCAAGATCGAGCGCCTTGCGGGCGGCGCGATTGCCGTCGGATGGCTTGGAGACATCGGTCAGCCATCGCACCAGGCCGGCCACTCTGGGGCCGAACTCTTCCTCGATGTCCTCGAAAGTGGCAGGTGTATCCTCGACGGTATCGTGCAGCAAGGCGGCAACTATCATTTCTGGCGTGTGCGGAACCGATTTGACGATCTCGGCGACCGCAACCGGATGCACAATATAGGGCTCGCCGGTGTATTTCCTGAGTTGCTTGACCGAGCCGTGCGCGGCCGCTGCGAAGCTATAAGCCCTCACGTCCAAATCGTTTATCCGGCACGGCGGATAGTTTTCAGGCCATTCGATCAAGCCGTATCTCCCTCATATTTCTTCCATATCCGGCAATCGGCGCCGTCATCCGGCTTCATCCGCTCGCAATTGCTGCCCTCTGGCTCGGCGGCGGACCCACCGAGCAGCACAGCCATGATCCTGGCTCGCCCATACTTTCGGACCGCCCAAATCGGATTGTCGCCGCCCTCTCCTACGGTGGAGTCGTCGACGCCGGCACCACAACTGATCAGCCCGTTGTCGCGAAGCCATCCCCGCGCGCACGTCCCGCATTTCTTCTCTTCGCTCATGCGATCTCTCCAAATTTCCTTTTCAGTCGTTCCAGCTCGGCGCGGTCATGCTGGTTTTTCTTTTCCCACGCGTCGATCGCCGCGAGATCCTGGATGGCGCGCTCGCCATAATAGGTCGGCACGACCAGCTCACGCCAATTCGGCTTGAACTGGAAATAGTCGTTGTCGTTGAGGAAGCTGGAGTCGAACGACCGCTTTTCCTTCTCCTTGTGGAGCTCGATCCAGTTTCGCGATGTATCGGCGCCGGTCATCTCCCAATGGTGCGTGATTTTGATCACGCCGGACGCGAGCCAGCGGACATCGGCTTCGCTGATCTTGTGTTTCCATTTTGGGCGGGCGTCATCAGTCATGCCAACACCTCCTTCCGGTAGACGCTGGCTACGAAATTATCGATCCAAGCCAAGTCCGGCTCATCCGGAAGCTTCGACGCTGCCGCCGCCGCCTCCACGCGCACCAGCCAATCCTCAATCTCGGCCGCCACGTCCTGGTAAGGTAGATTCCCCTGCTTGATCTCGAGGACATGGGCGGCGTTCGGCAGTGGGAACGTCACGAAGCCAGTCTGAAGGAGCTCGACCGCCTGGCTACCGACGCGAACAGCATGGGAAAGCGCCTTCCAATCGACGCCGTGCTGGCTCTCAGCCATCAGCGCGCGCTTCCCGTACTCATCGACCAGGCGCTTCATGATATCGTGGGCGTTCTTGATCGAAGCCGTGAACGGCATCTTTCGATTGCAGACTTCCCAGAGAATGACCGTCTGCCCGTGCGGCGTCCGGTCCTCGCTCAAGCTCATATGCTCATGCTCGGCACAGAGCGCTCGGATCTGGGCGTCGAGCGTCAAAAGCTTCTCGGTCGACGAGAAAGCATCGGCCAGAATCTTCAAAGCATCGCGGGACGCAGCGACACGCGACCCTCGGATGCCATACTTGTTGGCTTGCTGGCGGGCGTAGCCGATAAATGCCGCGGACTTTCTCGTCAGAAGGCGGTGCCGATTGGCGATGATCTCATACCATTCCGGCGCCGGCGGCTCAGTCGCCGCCCAGCCGGGCGCAAAAAGGACGTCCAGCGCGACCGTCTGCCCCTCTGAGGCCAGCTCAAGGAATCGCTGAAGGCTGAAGCGCTCCTCCTCGACCTCGCCGGCGTAATTCTTCTCGTTTTCGGCCTTGGGCCGCTGATCGTTCACGACTCGCTTGGCCCTTTGGAGCAGGATCGATCTCGGATCGGGCACAAATACGCTCTTGAAGTCGAAATCCGAGGCAGGTGTCGACGTGCCATAGAGGTGTGAGCCGAATTTGATGCGCAATATTTGTCTCATTAACTCTCTCCGTCGAACCTGATGCTGGCGCGCAGCCGGCGCCACATCGGCGCGGCGTGACCGAAGACGATCGTCGCGATGATCTCCTCGTAGAGCGGACCCATTTCCTGCAGATAGGCCATCTTGCCGGCGTTGAAGGCCTCCCGGTTGTCGTTGATGTCCTGGCGCTGGACACGTCTCAAGCCTATTTCGGCGAGCTCTTCGTCATCCATCTGGCGCAGCTGCTGAGCTCGAGATGCGCCCCGATGCGCGGCAATGATCGGATGGGCGTCGCCGGCGGGCTCGATAGCATAGAGGTTTCCGGTCGACAGGATATCTTCGACGCTGCCGGACCGCACATGCATCGCCAGCGAGACGAGCTGATCGAGCGCCGGCGCCTCCTGGTAGACGCAGACACCGGCCAGTTTCGTGCCGTCGGGCTGGTGCACTCCGACGGCGACGGCGCCATGACCGCTTCTCGATATCGTTCCGGTCAGCTTTGCGGAAATCGACACCTCGGGCCCGGGCAGCATCACTTCCTCGCCGCGCGCGAATGCGGACACCGTGGAGGCGCCAAGCACCGCGGCCGCCAGCATGGAGGCACGCTTCACGGCGCGCCGGCGCTGCTTGCGCTCATTACGAATCTTCTCGCGAATGCCGGGCTTCAACCGCACGACAACGTGATCGGCCAGTCGGGACTGATCCGAAACGTCGAGGGTTGCAAACCAATTGGCTGTTTCGACGGCCTGGCGTGCCGCGCGCGCATGCGACTCCATCTGGTCGCCGAGATCACGGAAGATCGCTTCGCGGTCCTCATCTGTCGCCGGGCCGCCCGGCGGGATCGCGGTAAGGATCTTGAACAGCTGCCGCTGTTTCGGCAGTTCATCGCCCTCGGCGAGGATGTATCGCTTGATCGCGGCACGGCTCCGCAGCCGGCGCGCAACCTTCGGCGTCGGCAGCATATCGCGGCGCACTCGCGGCGGCGACAGCCAAGCCCGCAGCGCGCCGCCCTTTGTCATGTCCTCGTAGCAGCTATCGGCCAGCCATTCCGTCTTGGTGATGACGTCGTGCGTCAGGGAGAGCAGGCCGCGCTCGACGAGCGCAGTGCGACGCGGCCCGGGTAGCTGAGCGATGATCTCGGCCCCGTAGCGCTCGACGGCCAGTTCCCGAGCAAGGAGACTAGAGCGCCATTTCCTACCGCCGTCGACTTCCTTCCCCTCGTTCCATAACTTGTCCAGCCGATCCGCTTCGCCATAAAGCCGAATGGCGATCTCGGCCGCCGCGGTGATGCCGCAGCACTGCGAGGCGCTATCCAGACAATACTGGAGATCATGAGGAAGGAGCGTACGGCGAATTTCCACGCATCAGCCTCCGCGCATCGGCTTGACGCCAACGCTTTCGCTCTTGGCGACTTCCTCGGGGTTCTTCGCCTTCCGGACCGTCTGCACGGGCTTGTCAGGTGTCTTCACGACGTCGCCGCCGCCCTCGCCGACGAACCGAGCGATATCCTCGTCCTTGATCGCAAGAGCCCGGTGCTTGCGCGCCTCATCAGCATCGGTCAAAGGCGTCCTTTTCGGCGGCAGGAGGCCGAAAAACCGCGGCTCGATAATAAAAAACTGGATGCCTTGAGCCATCTTCTTGCGGATGATTTCCGTCATCGTGTCGTCGCTGGATTCATCCCACACGATCGTCTGGTCGCCGGCCTCGTTGAGGATCGTCAGCGCGCGCTGCCTGCTCATCATTTCTCCGTTCGTTGCCTATCCGATTTAGACACGCTCGCACTGCCTTAGCCGATGGGCTTGTGGCTCGGCGGGCTGCTGGGAAGCGGCGGTCCATCCGCAGACTCTGTTTTGGGTGCGACATCCAATCGATACGGCGCGCTCGTTTGCGCCCTCCACCACAAACGGAAATTGTCCGTGTCGGCAGGTTCGCTCATGATCATCATCGAACTAGGAGCCAGCGGTCCTCCAAAGTGCAGCAATTCCAGATAGATATCTGCGCCATCAGCGATGGCCTTGCGCTGAGCGTCGGTGAAATGAAACCTGGCAATCGCGCTGTCGCCGTTTCGGCCCGGCAACGTGCGCAGCGGGAGATACTGCGGCTGATCTTTGGCGTAGACCGTCTCGAATCTTTCAAGCCCGACTACAACTGGCCCGTCGTGCGGTTTCACAAAATCAAACATCTTCAAATCCCCTTTCAGTCGATGTGGCCTTGCATGCTATATAAATCTTCCAGCTCGATTGGCTCGGCCTCGATCTCGACGTCGCCGGCGCCGTGGCATACTGGGCATTCGCCGGCGTCGCGCTCCCCCCAATGAGGATGACCACAGCCGGGCTCATAGACGAGAGCGCCGACATAGATGCGGCCTTCAGAGCCGCAGGCCTCGCATAGGACGAAGAGCGGGCTCAGCTCGGCCATCATCGCTGGATGGTGGTCGCCAGATCAGGCGTCTTGCGCGCGACCAGACGCTGCCACTCTTCCATGGCCCGCGCATGCTTGAGCACCGACAGCACGAGCTGGTCGGACGCCCCGGCAGCGGCAGCTGCTACCGCATAGGCCCGAAGCGCTGCCGGCGCCGCGATATCCTGGCCGCGGAAAACCATTACCGGCTCCTCGTCGGGAATGAGCCCTGCCGGGTCTTGGATGCGATTATAGTCTTCTCGCGCATGCTTCATGTGCGACTTCTCCTCTTACGTTCTAGCTGGACCGGCGATTGCTTTCATCGCCGGAACGGTGATCTGAGGCATGAGACTTTCGACGGTAGGCATCGACTCGAGGAACAGTCGGGCAGCTGCGCTTGAGATCCCGCTGCTCATGATCTTTTCCTGGGTCTCGACGGACTGTTTTTCGATCGCCAATTTTGCCGTCTTTTCGGCCGCGGCAATGGTGCGCGCTGCGACGTTGCGAAGCTCGGCGCGGCGCTCCTTGCTGGCGTTCTCTCCTCTCGAATACCAACTGAGATTCATATACGGAGCGAACTCTGGCGGAATACCGAGCCGCTGGCACTCCGCCTTTATCTTCGCTGCTGCTTCGGCGACGGCCGCTTCGGCTATTGCCGTGGCTTCCTTCCAGACCGTGTTGTCGTTGAAGGAGAACTCCTGGTCGAGCTGTCGCTCGAAATCAGCGAGCAGATGCGCTGATCGTTCGGCTGCGGCCGCCTTGGCAACGCGCTCACGCTGCTTAACGATGCCAATCAGCATCCGGCGATCGCCGGCGGTCATCTCGTCGGCGCTCATTCGCAGGACTCCGAATGCGAGTACCAGAGCACCCACAGATCATCGCCGAGCTGCTCGTATGGCGCGTAGATCGGCCATTGGCTCCAGCGGGGCTCGCTTGGCTTGCACATCCAGCTCCAAGGCTGGTCATCGGCCGGCGGCCACTGGATCTGGGTGCCATAACCATTCGTCGGATGGCTTCGGTAGATCGCCTCGACGACTTTCGAGACACCATCGAGCGTGCCGACGATGATGCCCTCGGTGAACCCATAGCCGACGTTCTTCCGCTGCGACATGTGGACCGTGCCGTCATCCAGCGTGCGGATATAGGATTGCCCGTATGGAGGCGGCCGGTTGTCGGGATGCCAGCGCGAGTGGCGCGGATAGTGGTGGGACATGTCAGCCCTCTCCTCGACGGGTCTTCAGCGCGGCCGCGGCCGCTTCCAACGCGAGATCGGCGCAAGTCTGACAAAGGTCCGGGAAGGCCAGCTTTTCCTTGCCACCATAGCTGTCGGTGGAACGACCGCCTTCAGCCTTGATGCTGCCCCAAGTTCCTGGCCTATGAAACGATCGGGAAGCCCCAGTGCCGCGCACTTCCTTCTCGACAGTCAGACCGCAGTTGTCGCAGCGGATCTTTGGGATGATGTCGACTTCAGCCATCGTGTTCCATTTTCGCAACCGCATCAGCAATCAGGCTGGCGGCATCCCAGTCGATCGCGACTTGCGGAAAGAGCATGTTCACGCAGCCGATCAGCACAAGGAACGGATTGAGTTCGTCCTTACGATTCGGCTCGCTGATGAACGCATAGGCGGCGTCACTAGCCTTCGTCCGTGTGTCATCCATTTGTTTCTTCCTTTTCATTGTCTGTCAGTGCCTTCCTCGCTCTATGCACTCGGCTCTTGATTGTGCCGACGGCCACGCCGTTCGCCGCAGCGATGTCCTCGTACAGTTCGCCCAGAGCGATCTGATACAGCGTGGCTTTCTGATCGTCCGGCAGCGTCTCGATGCGCTCCAGCGCGCGCTTGGCGTCGACGGCGAACTCTTGGACGGAATCGGTGGCACGCACATCGAGCGCCGAGTCCCATGGCATGTGCGGTAGACTGTTTCTCAACAGCTTCCTCGAGGTGAAGAGATGATTGCGCATGATCGTGATCAACCAGGCCAGCGCATTGGTCCCCTCGGCGAACCTGTCGCGCGCCGTGAGCGCTTTGACGATGGCGTCCTGCACAAGATCGCCGCCGCGATCACTGCTGTGCGTCCATCTATTGGCAAACCGCCTCAGCTCCGGCAGAAATCGGACAATCTCTTCGTCCAAGGTCAGCTCGGCGCGCTCCTCAGCCATCGTGGCGCCTCCGGATCTTGCGAGCCCGCTTCTGCCGTTTTCGCGCGACGCGCTTCTCGGGATCGGCTTTTGATGACGTTTTCGAGGCTTGGAAACCGCGCGGAGGTTCCAGCAAAGGGCCGACAGAAGTCATTGCGGCCAGGAGTGCTAACGACCGCCATTTCATTCAGGCTGCTCCTTGGCGAGCAGGCCCTTTACCTCTCGCTCGGCCGCTTCGAGCAATTCGGCATCGTCGACCATAGCGGCATAGAGCGGCATCGTGAATTTGCCCTCGCGCTCCAGCCGGAACGGCAAATAGTTCGATGGCAAGTTGGCTCGTGCCTCAAATTGCTCCGGCGACACGAAAATGACTGGTCCGTTGGCGGCGCGGTCAAATCCGCATCCCATGCACCGAATCTTCCCGCTCCCCGGCACGCGCTCTTGCGGGATATCGGGGTAGTCCCAAGACCAGTTTTGGTCATCCTCCCAGCCGGTGCCGGCGCAATGCGGGCACTCCGGCGATGCGATTTCAGGGACTATAGCGAAGGCCTTGGATAGATACTTGCCGAGCGCGACGACTTCGCTCGCCGCCAGTTTTATATGCGGACCATCCTCCTCATGTTGCAGATCACCCTCTTTGAAGGCGATGAGAGCATCGCCGGCCCGGTCAAGGTGCAGAGAAGCGTCTTCCATCTCCAAGACACGACCGGTCCAACCATGCTTGGCGTTCTCAGCTTGGTAGGCCGCCGCCGGTAGCTTGCCGAGCGCAGCGAACGCACGCCGCTCCTCGTCGGTGAACTCGCGCGCCGGCCACTCATCCTCGCGGAATTCCAGCCATCCTGGCTTCTCACCTTGGCCGAACAGCCAGCGATATTCCGCGACATGCCATTCGGCCTTGAATCGCTCACGGAAGACGTGCGGGGTGACCTCGCGAGCGCCGCATTTGAAGGAGACGAAGTAGTCGCAGCGGCCGTCGCTCAGCTTCATCGGCTTGATGCTGACCACCGGCGTCGCCGCGGCGAGCGCCGCCTCGGCGGTTTCGGCGCGGTGCTTGAGCGCGTCTCTGATGGCTGCATTGGCCTTGCCGCCGGCTTCGATCTGGCTGGTCATGAGATCGAGGAATTCCGCCGTCGCCGCGTCCTCATCCTCGCGTTTCTTGGTCGCCTCGGCTTCGCGCCGCTCAACTTCGGCCAGTTTTGCTGAGAATTCGGCGAGCGCTTTGGCGGCTTCGCCATAAATCGTCGGGGAAACGCCGGCCACCTCTTCGCCGTTGACGTAGCTGATTTCCGAAGCGTGGCATCTCTTCAGCCGCTCGACAAGCTTCGCGATCTCCTCTGTCGGCGCTACCGCCTGTGGTAGAATAGCGAGAGGGTTGCCGTACGGGTCGCGACCTTCGGCGGCCAGTTCGTAGGAAGTTTTCCATGCCCAATCAGGGATTGCCGATGAGCGAGGAGATGCGGCGGAAAGAGCAGATGGCAAGTCATCAAATTGCGTTACCAACGGATGGTTGACGAATGAGAACTCGGCACAGCCAATAGCAAACACCGAGCGTCCAGCCGCCAGCGCAATACCTGCCTCGATAAATGCACCCTTGAGGATTTCACCCGGCTCACGGTAAAGCAGGAGGACGGAAGCTTTCGAGGCCTCGTCGGCGCATCTCTTCCAAAGATCGGCGAAATCTTTCGTTTCGCCAACCCAGGCTTCATCGATCCATGTTGAAATGATCGGCCATCCTTCGGCGCGAAGTTTCTTCCACTTATCGGCGTGAACAACCTTGCTTGCCATATATATCATGGCTTCACCGCCGCGATTGCGTCGAGGGCAATTCGCTCCATTTGCTCAATCATCTTTGAGGGTTTGACTTTTGATGGTCGCAGATAAGCGATGCGCTCAAGTGCTGCGACCAAGACTTTTACCTCGTCAGTGTGGACGGACACGTTGGCCGGAGATGAATTGTCGGTCATGAGACTTCACCATTGATGATGTGGCCATGCCAGCCGTGGCATTGCTCGCCGGCACGTTTGTGCGGGGGCGTGTTGAGGCTAGGCGAGAGCGACAACGTATCCCAATCCAGGAGTGGTCCCTGTGTGGCCTGCCAGACGCGCTCAAAACGGTCGTTGCCTCCAGCATCCTTCCACCGAACTTCGCCCGGCGGATGAGACCAGATGGCATGCCTAATGCGCAGCTTACGGCAGGTCGGGCAGAGGAACGTGAAATACTGGTAGCCCCGCGCGTTCGGCGTCCAGTCTTCCATGATCGGCTCTAGTTCAGTCAGTTTCATGGCTTGCTGCCTCCCGGGCAATCGCTTCGACTGCTTTGCGAGCATCATATCGGCCGCGATCATATGGGTTGTTTGATGAGTTCGGCGTTCATGGTTGCGGCTTCCATCTTGGTGTGCTCCGGGTTATGGTCGCTTGTTGACGAACACAGGAACGTCATCGTCGTAGTGCGAGAATTGCGTGTCAGGGCAGAACGTCGCTCCGTGACACGGGCATCCCCAGCCCATCCGCATGTTGCGGTCTTCCGGGGTTTCCGAAGGAGTTGCCGCGCCTTCTATCTGACGTCTCGTCAGGGGTTCCTTGCTCATTGTCGTTCTCCATCTTCTAAGCGTGTCATGCTGTACTGAGGGGGTTAGGACTGCTTGTGCGGGTTAGCGCTTGTCGTCGGCAGCCCAGCCGACTAGGTTGATATGTTCGTGAAACCCACAGTCGCAAACCACGGACGGCGATACGCTTCCATCAGCCGCGATCTGGTGGTCGCCTGGGTCAAGAGAGCCAATTTGCTTGCACTTCGGACAGCAAATATTAGCCGTCGCAAAACCATCGCGAATTGCAGGACGCCACGTCCCTGAATGTGGCCATGTATGTTTCTCAGATCGTGTGAAGTGGGCGCTCATGACTTCGCCCCTCCCGAGCCTTCCGGCGCTGCGGCGAGGGCGGCGACTATGCGTTGTGCGAGCGGACGCCATTGATCATTCGACATAAGCTTCGGGCGACGGGCGATGCACAGGCTGCCCCACTGCCAATGGGGCTGTGTGATGAACATGTCGTCGTCGCGCTCGACTATGGCGTAGGCTCCCGCCACTCCTTCCGGCGCTGCAGCGAGGGCGGCGGCGGCCTCGATAGTGCGGCGGGCGCGGCGAAACGGCGCGAGCGTTACGGTGTACGCAAGCAGTGCGAATTCGAAGCTGTCGTGATCACAACCAGGGTGGTTGTCTGCGACATCCTTTGCGATCTGTGCGAACGGCTCCAGCGCCTTCCTCGCCTCCTCCAGCTTGCGCTCGGCGGTCTCGAGGGCGGCGCGACCGTGCGACCAGCTAAAGCCTTCATTGATCCACACATGTTCTGTGATGCTGATGCTCGGGTCGCTAGCGATCATCTGGTAGGCGGGGTATGCTTCCGCTTCAGCCCTCGACGCAAATCGCTTTGCGTCGTTCGGCACCGGTGTCCACCAATGATCGCCATTCGGGCGCTCGGCATACCAACGTGGCTCCGTTGTGCCGATAGAGTTAACGGGATATTTCCGCTCAATGAGCCAGCCGGTCTCCCGCATCGCCTCCGTTACCGCACCAGCTTCCGGCGCTGCGGCGAGAGCGGGCTCGAAGTTGTCGGCGAAGTAGGCGGCTGCAATGAGCCACATATCGTCATGGTTCTTCGGGTTGCGGGCGATCATGTCGCCAGCCTTCGGAGAGCCGGATTCCTTGTCCGGTGCTGAGACGCTGACGCGGCTCATATCGTCGCCGGGCTGCCACGGGCGAAGCTCTGCGATCTGCTTGCGGCGGTACTGCATGAAGACGCTCATGGTTGCACCGTCTTGCGCTTTGGGTTGCAAACATCGCAGCGGCGCATACATAAATCGCATCCGCCTTCAGGATCGACGCAGCCGATTTCGTCCACACAGTTGTAGACGTAACCTTCGCCGCCGCAGTTCCAGCAGTCCTCTTCGAAGTCGAAAAATTCGACGGTGTGCTCTTCGCCAGTCTCCGCCGAAAGCTTCTCGGCGTCCGCCTTGAGCGCGTCCTGCATTTCCTTGCTCCAACCCGTCAATCTCTCGTCTCCTCCATTCTGCTGAGAAGGCAGGGCGAGAGCGATTGCGCGTACTTGGCCATATTCGCCAGCCATAGATCGAGCATACTTTTCGGCGTCGTCGAACTTATCGATTTCGGCAGTGTGCCAGGTATCGAGCGTCTTCCACTGCCAAGCCGCAGGCTCCGCTCCTGAGGGTTCCGGTACTGGTGCAGAGGCGAGGGCGTACAGAGGTTTCACTGGCCAGTCAGGAACAGGCTCTTTCGGATCGCCTCGTTCGATGACGACGCTGAACGTTCCGTCGCCATTCGACTTACCGTATTCGTGCGCATAGGGCATAGGCTCAGCCGAAAACCGCCCTGGCTCGGCGAAAACGCGGCCGCTGAAGTCTGCGCCATACTTCGTCATGGGCGAAGTCCTGTCGAATTGAGGGCGGAAAGCGCCTCTTCGTTGGCGCCGTGAGATTTGGCCTCGACCTCCGTCAGAATGACCTCCGCACAGGCGTATTTCTTCCCGCGGTCAAGGCCGAGCCGCTGCATCAGATAGGACGCCTGCTCGACGCCGGCGCGGTCGCTGTGAGGGCCATCAGTCAGCTTCGCGTTGCCATATTGGTCAAGCTCGGCGAGCCAGAATTGCGTTGTCGTCATAGGCGATCCTCCGAGACGGTCGGCACTACCGCGACCACAGCGCTAACCATGGCTGCGAAATCGATCTTCTTGAACTCGTCGCAGTCCTCTGCCTCGAAGGCTCCGAATGCTTTCCCGAATCCTTTGGCGGCGTCGTATTGGCCGCGATAGAAGTTGCCCTCGACCGTGTCGGTGCTCTTCAGCGCATGCGTGCGGTCGATATAGTCTTCCGACAGCCCGTAGACCTGGCGTCGGCACGCCTTCCATCCCTCGACAGCAGCCTTTCGAAGCTCCTCTTGGAAGGCATGCGTCATGCTTTCGGTCGGGGTCATGCAAACTCTCTCCTTGATCTCGCGCCGGCGCATCATGTAGCCGACGCCAGCCTCCGACATGATGGGGTGGCCTGCGGCGCGTAATTCCCGGACATAGCGATAGACGGTACGCACGCAGACGCCGACCTTCGCGGCAAGCTCGTCGGCGGTGCTTATCTTCTCTCCGAGTTCGGCAAGCAGCAGCTCGGCCCTGAAATTTGGCATTGGAGAACTCACGATCTCGCGCCTCCCAGTGCGTGACAAATGCGCCGAACCTCGTCGGCCGCCTTCAGCGTATCGTTCGAGATCAGACCGCCGTGGCCGCCGGTCAGCTTGCCGCCGATCAGCTCGCCGTTCATGTCGAAGGAGACCGAGTTGGCGAGCTTTTCGGCTGCGGTCAGAAGCTCGGCGAAGGCGGTCGGCAGTTCGCTCATGAAGCCGCCTGTCGCTTGGCGATCGCCGCTCGGACCTCGACCTGGATTTTGGCGACCATCTGCGCCTGGTCAAGCGCGGTCAGCTTGACGATCTTCCGAGCGCACTCGAGCGCGATCTCGTCGATGTCGAGAGAAGCAACTGCGCGGATCGCCGTGCCTGGATTGCCGATGCAGCGCATATCCAGCGGCTCGTCCGACTCCCGTTCCTCGATCGGCACCGGACCTGAGCCATAGGCGTTGAAGCCATCCGACTTCACGCTCGGCGTCGCTGAGGGGAATTCCGCGGCGCGGCCGCGCCAGAACACATAGAAATCCTCTCCCATGCCATGGGCGCCGACGTCATAGAAATTCTGCGCCTCGGGATTGTAGAAGACCCCGACTGGGATTGGCCGCAGCGCCTGGCAATACCGGCACCGCATGCGAATCTCGGAGTTCGTGGTGCTGCAGTCGCACCTCCAGAAACCGGATTCAGTTTTCATGGCTTGTAGAAATCCACCATTGGCTTGCCGAGATCGTCGAAACGGTCGGCAGCTGCCTCAGCTACAACCAGGTCGAAGCGATCACGTGAGAGCAGCCGCATTCTTCCGTCCGGATAAACGATGGCGGCTACGGACTCCTCGCGGCTCCCAACATCGACGCCCAAGATGGTGTGCTGATCCTTGGTCATATCTCTCGCCTCCCTGCCTTGCGCCGAACGCGGGGTTTGGCGCCGCCGGAACGGAAGATCTCCTCGAAGAACTGCAGCGCCCGCTCGCCGGCCTTCTCCCGATTGTAGGCGGGCATCTTGCATGGGCAGACGGGATCGCCGTTCTGCGGCCCGATGCAGTTGCAGGCGCGCATTCCCGTGTGTGGCGCGGTGACGAAATAGCCTTCCCTCATGCCCATCAGTCGAACCTCACCGTGATGTTCTTGAAAGCACCCTGGCAGACCGCGCCGGAGACCGGGGCACCGTCGGCGCCAGTGCCTTTGAAAGTCGAGGCGAACGTGTCGTTCTTGTCGCAGGCCATCCACGCGTAGCCGCCGAACGTGACATCATGGATGCCCATGGCGTTCAGCGCCCTGGTCGCCTTATTGGTGTCGACGGCGCAGCCGCCGCTCGAGGCGACGAATACGCCGATCCCGAAAATTGCGATCACCGCCACAGCCTTCACAACCACGTCGTTCATTGACTTCTCCCTCAAAATGGACGGCGACCGCGCTGGCCGCCGTCCCTCGCCGGCGCTCGGTTAGGCCGCCGCCTTGTCCATTTCCTCGAGCTGCTTCAGCAGATCTTCCTTCGACGCCTTGGTCAGCGCCTCGTCGTCCTTCGACGCGATGGCATCGACCAGCTTGCGGCGCTTCTCCGCGCGCTCCGCCGCAGTCTTCGCGGCCGCGGCCTCCGCCTGCTTCGCCGAGATGATGTGCTTGACGATGTCGAGCTTGGCGGTGAACTCGCCCTTCCGCGGATCGGGATTGATGTTGACGAAGGATTCCTCGGTGACGCCCTTCAGCTCGGCGTTGATGCTGCGCGCCACGGTATCGAGATCGACCTTCACATCGCGCGTGATCGGCGAGCCGGCGACCAGCGGCAGATCCCACAGCTGCTCGACCGTGAGCTCACCCTTGGCCGACGGGAAGCGGAACTTCCTGCGCGCCGCGATTTCGAAAATATCCATTGCTACCTCCTTCAGAAGTTGATGATGAACGCCTTGTTGATGCGGTCGCCCTTGACCGCGACGACGGCCTGGTCCTTGCGGGTGGACGAATACCCGACGCCCGACAGCTGCTCCTCAGCGACCGGGCATTTCGTTTTGGCGCCGAGCACCTCGAACACCTTGCGATGCGGCTCCAGCGCGCCCTTCAGGAATTCGTTATAGATGCCGCGGGCGGGCTCAGGATTGCGGCAGCCATTCAAGATGAAGAACCAGTGCTTGTTGCCGATCTCCTGGCCGTCCCAATGGTTCGGGCTCGCCATGAGGGTGTCGACGGGCACCAGGGTTTCCGTCTTGATGCCCCACTTGTCCTGAGGGACGGAGCCGCCGACGAGACCAGAGTCCATCCGCACGCGCGTGAGTTGACCGCCCTCGACCAGAAGCGCGAGAACCGGGATGTTCGCCCCGCCCGGCACCGCCTTGTCGTAGGTGAACTGCTGGATGGCGCCGCGATATTCGAGCTCGATGGTGAACCCGACGTCGATGGACTCGCGTTTGTTGTAGTTGTTCACCCAGATCTTGTAGGTGCCGTCGGCGAGACGCCCGTTCCAGCAAATATTCTCCACCGGGTCGCGGACGATCGGCGAGAACGCGTTCATGTCGACATCGAGCTTGCCGCACTTCCGAGCGAAGAAGATGTGATTGCCGTCCGGCTCGATAGCGTGAAGATCGAGATCGTCCTTGTTGAACCAAGCCAGCGAGACGCGCAGATCGGCGTCAACATTGCCGCCGGCGCGCTTCACGCGCTGCTTGATCGAATCCGTGGCGTCGCCGTCGTATGACCATGCGAAACCGTTGTCCCATTTGAACAGCTGGCCAGCATCGGTATGCGCCGGCGCCGTCACGCTCATGAAGTTCGAGAGATGCTTGTTCGAGACCAGCAGATTGATCTGCGATGCCTGCGGCACGATGCGCGCCACGAAGTCATCCATCGAGATCGGCTCGGGATTGGTGACGATCGGAGCGGTCGCCCTCACCTCGCCTAGGAGCAACCCGGCGATGCCGTCCTTCATGACGCCGCGCACCGAGTTGTCGACGAACAGCACGTTGTTGACGGAGACGTCGGGCAGCCGCGCGAAACGGCGCTCGATCGCGGATTCGAGACCGAGATCCTTCAGCTTGGCGACGGCATCCTCGATCATCTTCGGCGTGATCAGCGCCGTCGGCCGCTTATAATTCTCGGGCGCCACCTTCTTTTCGAAGGCGCGCACCGCGGCGTCGAGATCCATGCCGGCCGAAAGGTCGACGACGAGCGAGCCGATGACGGTGTTGCGGAAGGTCGCCATCTGGATTTGCCAGACGTTGCCCCACACAAAAATATCCTTGTCCGCCTGCGATCCCTCGCGCGGATACGCGTTGTGCAGCTTCTGAAAGGCGAGCACCAAACCTTTGAATTCGGCCCCGCGATAGAGACTGTTCTCGGCGATCAGATCGAGCACCGTCGAGATCGCGTCAGTGGTGAGCTCCTCGAGGCCGCGCCTGAAGACGCCGACATTCGTGGTGACAGCGCCGCGATCCGTATCCGGACGGTTCGATCGATGACGGCCGACGATATCGCAATGGAAATGCGTCCAGCGGATAGGTGACGTCTCGCCCTCGCGCAACTCATTCGAGAACGGCTGGCCGAACCTGCCTTCCTTGGTGCGGAAGATCGACACGATCGGCAGCGAGCGGACATACTCGTCCAGCCGGCTGGCGACTTCGTTGAACGGATATGGCAGCCGGCCGCAGTCCCACACCGTGGAAATGACACCGTCTTTCAGCGAAACGAGGTGGCCGACGTTGCGGATAAAGTGCTTGCAGCATGAGCAATCATGCTCGGTACGCACGCGGAAAACCGGATTGGTGCCCGCCGGGAACGAGGCGAGATAGGCATCGAAAAGACCGTCGGCCTGGGTGACGTAGAGCTCGCCCTCCGCCATGCGCTTGAAACGCGCCGCGACCGCTTCGCCGAAATAATGGAATTCGCTCATACACTCTCCTCTCTCAAATCGTTCAGCCGTGGTCGTGGCGCGCAAAGAATTCACGGTCCTCGCGACTTGCCTCCATGACTGCGTCGGGGTCTGGCTCGCTCTCTTCCCAAGGGCAGGATCCGCCAGTCTCCTCACGCAGCTCGCATGACCGTGGCGCATAGGCGCCGCAGAATGGGCAAAGCGTTCCGCCGCGGGACTCGTAATCCTCCTCCGGCGTCATGAGTTTCCAGTCGTCATAGCTGGGGATGCTCATGAGCGCTCGACTATGTCCAAGGTTTGCGCGCCGGCTTTTGCCAGTCTTCGAGCGATTTCCACCGCTGTCTCGCTTCGACCGCCTTGTTTTTGCCGCGCTACCTCGAGCTTCGCGCCGTCGGAAAGGAGGAGAGAACTGTACCCCGGGAAAACCCTCGCGATCGTTTCGGCGATAAGATCACGGGTGGCAATGGAAATTGCCATCGGGCAGCTGACGACCAACACGTCGCCAGGCTGAAGAGCGATCTTGCCGATCTCGCCAACGATCTGCAGCGCCGCCACCGGATCCTCGTGCCTGTCGACCACATCTTCGTGCATGTCTTCTGCCGTGTGTGTCATCAGATGCGCTCCCATGGGGTCACGTATCCGTCTGCTGCCGGCCCGTCTCCCGGCCACGGAACCGCGAGACCTTTCTGTTTCTGCTCCAGAACCGCGGGGTCGAAGCACGCAAACGTTTCTTTCTCCCCCTGATGCAATTCGAAGGCTTGCCGCCGATCAGGCAGACGACCAGACCTGAGCCAGTCATCGAACCAGTTTGGTTCCTCAGCCGCGATGGAACGATCGCTCATGCTTCTGACTCACGCTCGGCGGCGAATTGATCGATGGCTCTACGGAGTTCGCCTACACGCCAGCGATTGGTGCCCGGAGCAACTTTGATGGCCTTCGGATATCGGCCGGCATTGATGCCGCGCCATAAGGTCGAGCGATGGATTGGCGACGTGCTGCCGCCGATTAGCTGGCACGCAATCTTGTCGTCGACAAGATCATCATCGCTGAGAGTTTTTAGGTCTATCTTCCACTGATTGGACTTTCCCATGCTACCTTCCCAATTCATTTCTGCTTCCAGGGTGGAAGCTTCATCGCGATTGCAGTGCACGCGAGACCGACGATGAGCGCTTCGCTTGCAGGAACTCCGAACCGCCGGTACCTCGAAATGGTGTCTACGGATTTCCCGAGCTGGCGCGCAGCCTCGGCGCTTGTGAGTCGCATATGCGACTGCCAAGCGATGAAAGTACCGCTGTCCATATTTCTCCACCGATACGGCACGGTGCGGATACCAGTGTCCGTTTTCACGGCATAATCAGATATCCGTCACCAATATCTGGAGGCGTATCACGTGAAAGAAATGCTTTCAAGAGTTATTATTTCGGAATCGGTCTGAGGTGAACTGGCCGGCTCTCCGGATCCGCGGACCACTCGACGAGCTTGTCCAGCAATCCGTTCTTGCGAGCGTAGAGCTCGAGCTTCTGTTTCAGGTTGTCGTGATGGAATGAGCATAGGCTCTGGAGATTATCCCACACGTACCTGAGGTGTGGGTATTCATGCGCCGGCAGAATGTGATCGGTGACATCGGCCAGGCTGTCCCGTCCTTCCTGCTCGCAGAACCGACAATATGGGTTCGTCCTTCTGAAAGCCATTGCCAGGCGATCCCATCGCGCGTCGTAACCGCGCTTCCTGGGCGAGATCCTGTGCCGCCCGGTGTTCGTCTTCACCTCGACTGCCTTGAAGCGAGGCGCTGAACTGACTTTGAACCGCGGCGGCAAAGTGCTTTTCACCATCAGGCGGCCGCCAGCCATTCTTCGTCGGTCTGATCGCCCTTGTCCGCGTTGCATGACCGGCAGAGGCAACGGCAATTGTCAGGTGAATGGAAGCCGCCTCGCGATAATGGAATGATGTGATCGAGCTCCGGTGCGTTCGGTTCAAAAGTCCCCTTCAACTCGATCGGCGTATCGACACCGCAGGCCTGGCAGGTCCACTGATCCCTCTGAAAGATCGAGATCGGATCGAAGGCGAAGACGACCAGCGTGCGCGTCGCAGCCCTGCGAGCTCGAGTTCGAAGACGATCGGAGTTGCGCTTTCGGCACCCCGGCCCACAGAACTTACGTGGAAGATTCTTTGCGTACGTCGTCGTCGAGAACGATGAACCGCATTCTACGCAAGCGAATGAGCCCTGGGCGGCACCAGATCTCGCCGCCTTCGCTGCGGTGATGGCGGCCTGATTGCAGGTGTGGCTACAGAATTTCCGGCGGCGACCGATCAATTCGGCTCGGCATTGACGGCAATAGGCCTTGGCCTGCTTAGCCTTCTTGGCGGCAAATGCTTTAGCCCTGTAGCCGCGGTTGCGAGCCAGGCGGCGGATCCTCGACGGTTCTGATTCTTCGTACTCCCACTGAGATGAACACTCGTCGGAGCAGAAAACGCGTGGGCGACCCTCTTCAAACGGCCGATCGCAATTTCTGCACTGTCTCAAATTCGCTCCTGCCGCCAGAACTGAAATCAACAACTGCACCCTGACTGAAACATAAATTGGTGCCGCCAGCAGAAAAAGGTGTTTGCTCACATGGCGCGAAAAAGACTGCCCAGCCGGTCCGGCCGTACCCGCGCGCGGAATTTTAAGCGGCCCCCCCCTACCCCTGGTGGGGCCTGGCGCCGGCCAGCGGGCGGGCGGGCGGCGGGCGGGCGCGCGGTCTCACGCAACACCCTGG